>NZ_JBVJHH010000014.1:0-24270 GCF_055586905.1 Streptosporangium sp. NPDC048886 | reverse complement strand
TTCTCGGCGACGCTGCGCGCCGCGGTTCAGCCTCGGCCCAACCGGGCGAGTTGGCGGGACTGGGCGACCAGGCGGCCGGCGGAGTCCCAGACCTCGACCTCCTCGTCGAACCAGCCGTCGCTGATCATCCGGCCGCTGCCGAGCAGGGTGAGCCAGCCGGGGGCGGGCAGGGCGCGCAGGTGCCAGGTGAGGTCCACGGTCGGCGCCCAGCCCCGGGCTCCGGCGGAGAAGACCACCGGCGGGAGGGCGTCCACGGCCAGGGCCAGCACGTAGGGGTCGGGGTCCTGCGGCTCGGCCATCCGGAAGTAGGCGCGGGCCTCGGGGCGGCCGGTGGGGTTGCCGTCGAGCCAGCCGATGGTGGGCGGGTCGAAGGCCATCTCCATCTGCGCGTTGAGCGTGATGTTCGACTCGGGCTTGGGGTCGGGCAGCCTGACGCACTGCTCGATGGGCGGCATGGCCGCCGAAGGACCGTCCGTCCAGTCGGGGACGGCCTCTCCCAGGGTGGCCGTCGTGACGAGGGTCTCGATGAAGGAGACATCGTCCTGGACCAGGGTCGCGCGGGTCATCGCGGCGGTGCGGCCGGCCTTGATCTGCTCCAGCCGCACCCGGGCGGGGCCGGGCCGGGGGGTGCGCAGGAACTGCGCGCTGGTGGTCACCGGATGGTCGTGCGGTGAGGCGTCCACGACGGCGCGCAGGAGCACGGCCATGAGGTAGCCGCCGTTGAGTGGCCCGCCGATCGAGTATCCGGGGTCCAGGCACACGTCGTAGGTGGTCTCGTCCACCCTGATGGCCTGCGTCGCCTCGTCGAACTTCGTCATTCACGCTCCCGAACCTTGTTCTAGAGCGCTCACTTTACCCAGTCCGTGCGACTCTCGCCCCATCGGCCCGGAACGCGTGCCGCTACCTGGGAAAACGGGATTCCACTGAGAGACTGATAACCATTTTCCAAGCGATTTCGCGGGAGCGGGAGGTCGGGGATGGCGGGAGTCGGTGACCTCATCGGTCAGTCGGTGTGGGACTCGGAGGGGGTGTGGGTGGGCCAGGTGGTGGACGTCCGGATGAGGAAGAACCGCAGGGCCGACTTCGGGATGCAGCAGCAGTTCACGGTCTCCGGCCTGGTCGTCTCGCACCGGCGGGCCCCGGTGATGCTGGGCCGTACCCGCGACCCCGGCAACCGGACGAGTTGGCTGTTCAAGCTCCTGTCCCGGACGCTCTACACCGGCAGCAGCATCGTCTCGTGGGACGCGGTGGCCTCCACCGGCAACGGCGAGATCACCCTGAGAAAACCCGCCAAAGCGCTGCAGCGGGTCTGATTCTCCTTGGACAGAGCAATCGCCTGGTTAGTTCATTGCAAGGCGTCCGCTAGCGATGTGCACTAACTTCTCTTTATCCGAGAAGTCCACATTGTGAGTGAGCATGTCTGCCAACAATCCCCCCGACCAGTCGCCCGTGCCGGGCCAGCAGCCCGACAGGACGATCGCCTACCGTTGGAACGAGGGTGCGCAGCAGCACGGTCAGCCGCACGCCCAGCCCCATCCCCAGCAGGGTGGCTACCCGCAGCAGGGCCAGCCCGGCTACCCGCAGCAGCCTGGCTACCCGCAGCAGAGCGCGGGGGGTTACCAGCAGGGCCAGCCGCAGCAGGGCTACGGCCAGCAGGCCGGCTACCCGCAGCAGGGCCAGCAGGGCTACGGCCAGCAGCAGGGCCAGCCCGGCTACCCCGGCTACCAGCAGCAGGGCCAGGCCGGTTACCAGCAGCCCGGCTACCAGCAGCAGAACTACGGTCAGCAGCAGAACTACGGCCAGCAGCCCGGCTGGCAGCAGCAGGGCACCGATTTCCTCGGCGCGGGACAGCCGACTCCGCCCGCCGCCCGTAAGGGCGGCAGGGGCTGGCTGCTCGCGGTGGTCGCCGCCCTGGTCGTCGCTCTCGTGGGCGGCGGCGGCGCGTTCGCGGTCAGCATGCTCAGCGGCGGCGGCACCCAGCCGCACGACGTGCTCCCCGGCAACGCCGTCGGCTACCTGCGTCTGGACTTCGACCCGGCCGCCAACCAGAAGCTGGCGCTGTTCAGCATCGCCCAGAAGTTCACCGTCACCAAGGACTCCTTCACCGGCGACGACCCGCGCAAGGCCTTCTTCGACCTGGCTGACAAGATGGGCAGCGCCGGCAAGGTGAACTACGCCACCGATATCCAGCCGTGGATCGGGGACCGCGTCGGCATGGCCGTGCTCGCCCCGGCCAAGGCCGGCGACGATCCCGGTTTCGTGGTGGCCGTCCAGGTGACCGACGAGGCCAAGGCCAAGGCGGGGATCGCCAAGCTGATGGGCGAGGAGAAGTACGGCATCGCCTTCCGCGAGGACTACGCGCTGCTCAGCGGCACCCAGGCGGAGGCCGACCAGGCCACCCAGGCGGCGCCGCTGACCGACAACGCCAACTTCTCCGACGACCTGAGCGCCCTCGGCGAGACCGGCGTGCTCTCCTTCTGGATGGACGGCGGCAAGATCGCGCAGCTTGCTCCGGAGCTGGCCGGTCAGGACGCCGCCGCCCTCGAACAGATCAAGAACGCCCGCGTGGCCGGCGCGCTCCGCTTCGACGGCAGCTACGTCGAGCTGGCCGGCATCAGCCGCGGCGCGCAGCCCCTGGAGGGGCTGAGCGAGCCGGAGGCCACCAGGATCGGCCAGCTCCCGGTCTCCACCGCCGGCGCGGTCTCGATCTCCGGTCTCGGCGAGATCATCGGCAAGCAGTGGGCCCAGATCATGAAGTCGGCCGACCAGGCCGCCGGCGGGAGCTTCCAGCAGTTCGCCGACCAGGCCCAGCAGAAGTACGGGCTGGCGCTCCCCGCCGACCTGGTGACCCTGCTCGGCAAGAACATCACCCTGGCGGTGGACGCCAACGGCCTCGACAGCGGCCAGCCCAAGTTCGGCGCCCGCGTGGTCACCGACCCGGCCAAGGCGCAGGAGGTCGTCGGCAAGATCGAGAAGTTCCTCGCCGACTCGGGCACCGCCGCCCCGCAGCTGGCCAAGGTCCCCGGTGACGGCACCTTCGTCCTGGCCAGCTCGCAGGAGTACGCCGCCGAACTCGCCAAGGAGGGGAGCCTGGCCGACGACGAGGGCTTCAAGCTCGCGATCCCCGACGCCGACTCGGCGACCTTCGCCGCCTACGTCGATCTCAACAAGGTCGAGAAGCTCTACCTCGAAACCCTCCAGGGCGAGGAGAAGACGAACCTCCAGCAGCTGCGCGCCGTCGGTATGAGCGGGACGCAGAACGGCGGCGAGGCGTCCTTCTCCCTGCGGGTCCTGTTCGACTGAGCCTGACCCCGCCGAGCGCCGCCCGGCCCGGCTCCGGCTGAGCCGGGCCCGGCCGGGCGGAGCCGGGTGCGGAACAAACGGAACAGGGAGGACAGGCAGAACAGGCAGAAGGCGGGCACCCCGATGGGGCGCCCGCCTTCTGCGCTTCCGGAGGCTCCGAGCCCGGGGCGGTGGTCCCCCTATGCCCAGAGCTGGCCCTCGAGCCGCTCCTCGGCCTCGTCCAGGGTGCCCTCGTAGGCGCCGGTGGACAGGTATTTCCAGCCGCCGTCGGCCACCACGAACACGATGTCGGCCCGCTCCCCGGCCTTGACGGCCTTGCTCGCCATGCCGAGCGCGCCGTGCAGGGCGGCTCCGGTGGAGACCCCGGCGAAGATGCCCTCGGTGGCCAGCAGCTCTCTCGTGCGCCGGAGCGCGTCGGCGGAGGAGACGGAGAAGCGGGTGGTCAGGACGTCGGGGTCGTAGAGCTCGGGGATGAAGCCCTCGTCCACGTTGCGCAGGCCGTACACCAGCTCGCCGTAGCGGGGCTCGGCGGCCACGATCTTCACGCCGGGGACGCGCTCGCGCAGGAACCGGCCGACGCCCATCAGGGTGCCGGTGGTGCCCAGACCGGCCACGAAGTGGGTGACGGCCGGCAGGTCCTGGAGGATCTCCGGCCCCGTCGTCTCGTAGTGGGAGCGCCAGTTGGCCGGGTTGCCGTACTGGTAGAGCATCACCCAGTCCGGGTTCTCCGCGGCCAGCCCCTTGGCGACCCGGACCGCCTCGTTGGAGCCGCCGGCCGCCGGGGAGGAGATGATCTCCGCCCCCCACATGCGCAGGAGCTGGCGGCGCTCCTCCGAGGTGTTCTCCGGCATCACGCAGATCAGCCTGTAGCCCTTGAGCCGGGCGGACATCGCCAGCGAGATGCCGGTGTTGCCGCTCGTGGGTTCGAGGATCGTGCAGCCGGGCCGGAGAAGGCCGTCCTTCTCCGCCTGCTCGACCATCCACAGCGCGGGACGGTCCTTGATCGAACCGGTCGGGTTGCGGTCTTCCAGCTTGGCCCAGATCCGCACGTCCTCCGACGGTGACAGCCGGGGCAGGCCGACCAGCGGGGTACGGCCTACGGAATCGATCAGTGAGTCAAAGCGCATCGTCTACGGCTTCCGCTCCGTGGTGACAAACCAGAAACATCGGCGTGCGCCGCCGCCCGGTCGAGCGCGGCGGCGCCGCGCCGCTAGCGGGAGCCGCCAGCCACGGCCGGCAGGACGGTGACCGTGTCGCCGTCGGAGAGCGGGGTCTCCAGGCCGCCCAGGAAACGGACGTCCTCGTCGTTCAGATACACGTTCACGAAACGGCGCAGCGCGCCCTTGTCGATCAGACGGTCCTTCAGCCCGGGGTGCCGGGTCTCCAGGTCGCCGATCAGCTCCTCGAGCGTCGCGCCCTTGGCGTCGACGGCCTTGGCGCCGTCGGTGTAAGTGCGCAGGATGGTCGGAATGCGAACCTCGATGGCCATCGCGGGTCAATCTCCTTGTGTCGTCATGGGAGTGCCGCCCACCGGATCCAGAACACCGGCGGGCACGGAGGGATTCCAGAACTGCCGGTCAGCGACAGTCGTAGACGACGACGGTGGGAGTGTGCGCGAACAGGAAGCTCTGCACGGCCGCGAGACCCGCGAGCCGGGCCCGTGCGCCGGTACGTGAGAGCACGACGTCCTCCAGGCTCGGGTCAACGGTCGACATGGTCATCAGCTTACCCAAAGGGACGATTCACATCACGGCCGTATCGGCCACTGGGACGCGGCTCACCCCGAGGTGACCGTGACCTCTTCCTCCTCCACCACCCCGTCGACGATCCGGTAGGAGCGCAGCTCGGCCTCCTCGCCCAGCTCCTCGCGGGTGGAGACCAGCACGTAGTGGGCGTTCGGCTCGGAGGCGTAGCTGATGTCGGTCCGCGAGGGGTACGCCTCGGTCGCGGTGTGGGAGTGGTAGATGACCACCGGCTCCTCGTCGCGGTCGTCCATCTCGCGCCAGACCCGCAGCTGCTCCATCGAGTCGAAGCGGTAGAAGGTGGGCGACCGCTCGGCGTTCTCCATCGCGACGAACCGCTCAGGGGAGTCGGAGCCGATCGGCCCGGCGATCACGCCGCAGGCCTCGTCCGGGTGGTCGGCCCGGGCGTGCGCGATGATCTTGTCAACCAGTTCCCGGGAGATCGTGAGCATGTCAGGAAGTTACCAAAGGGCACGGACCAAGGTGTCCTGAAGGTAGGTCAGCCAGTCGTAGGTGACGTACGCCGGATAGCGCGGGTCGTCCTCCCCCATCTGGGCGATCTCGTCGTGGACCTCCTCGGTCACCTCCAGCCGGGTGCCGAGCGCGAGCCGTACGTCGTTCAGCGCGCGCATCCACGCCTGCGCCTGCTCCTGGGTGAGCTCGACCCGTCCGGGCTCGGCGCTGTCGAGCATGGTCTGCGCGTCGGCCCGCTTGCCGTCGCGCAGGGTCGCCTCGGTGTAGCGGCGGAACTCCGCGGACTGCTCGGCGTCCTCGTAGGCCGAGGGGAACAGCCGGGCCAGCACCGGGTCGGCGGACTGCTCGGACGGGCCGATGCCGAGCGCGCGCTCCAGCGGGTCGTCCCCGGTCTCCCCGGGCTCGATCAGACCGAGGATCTGGGAGACCAGCGAACGCAGGATCGAGACCTCGGCCGCGTCGAAAACGGTGATCACACCGCCCTTGCGCCCTCGCTTGAAGCCCGAACTCACCGCTCGCTCACCGATCCCCGTCCGTCTCCCGCCGGGGCCCGCCCTTGATCCGCCGCGGGACAGGGCGCCGGACGGGTCCCACCGCGTCCGCCGCTCATGAATCCCGCTGCACGGTGGCCCACAGACCGTAGGAGTGCATGATCTGCACGTCGCGCTCCATCTCCTCGCGGGTGCCGCTGGAGACCACGGCCCTGCCCTTCTGGTGCACGTCGAGCATCAGCTTCTCCGCCTTCTCCTTCGAGTAACCGAAGACGGACTGGAAGACATACGTGACGTAGGACATCAGGTTGACCGGGTCGTTCCAGACAATCGTCAGCCACGGCAGATCGGGCCGGACGTCGATTGACGGACGCTCGACCTCCATTGGAGCGGTGCTACCCACATACACCAGTCTGCCCTACCGCGGGCTTAGTCTTCGACTCGTGATGACGAGCATGAGCAGGGCGTTGCTGACAGATCACTATGAGCTGACAATGGTGCAGGCGGCGCTGCGCAGCGGAGCGGCCTCACGACGGACGGTGTTCGAGGTGTTCGCCCGGCACCTGCCCGGAGGGCGGCGATACGGGGTGGTCGCCGGGACCGGCCGCGTGCTGGAGGCGCTGGAGAACTTCCGGTTCGGCGACGAGGAGCTCGCCTTCCTCCGCGACAACCGGGTGGTCGACGCCCCCACCCTGGACTTCCTCGCCGGCTACCGCTTCTCCGGCGACCTGTACGGCTACCGCGAGGGCGAGTGCTACTTCCCCGGGTCCCCCATCCTGACCGTGGAGGGCACCTTCGCCGAGGCCGTGCTGCTGGAGACGGTGCTGCTGTCGATCCTCAACCACGACTGCGCCATCGCCACCGCGGCCTCCCGGATGGTCCGCGCCGCCGGGTCCAGGCCACTCATCGAGATGGGCTCGCGGCGCACCCACGAGATGGCGGCCGTGGCCGCCGCGCGGGCCGCCTACCTGAGCGGGTTCGCCTTCACCTCCAACCTGATGGCCGGTCACCTGTACGGCGTGCCGACCGCCGGGACCGCCGCCCACGCCTTCACCCTGCTGCACGACTCGGAGCGGCACGCCTTCCAGGCCCAGATCGACTCGCTGGGCGCGGGCACCACGCTGCTGGTGGACACCTACGACGTGGCCGAGGCCGTACGGGCCGGCGTGGAGCTGGCGGGCCCCGACCTGGGGGCCGTCCGCCTCGACTCCGGCGACCTGGCCGAGGTCGCCCACGCCGTCCGCGGGCAGCTCGACTCGCTGGGCGCCGGCAAGACCCGGATCCTCGTCACCAGCGACCTGGACGAGTACGCCATCGCGGCGCTGTCGGCTGCCCCGGTGGACGCCTACGGCGTCGGCACCTCGCTGGTCACCGGGTCCGGCGTGCCGACGGCCGCGCTGGTCTACAAGCTCGTCGCCCGGGAGGACGCCCAGGGGATCGTGCAGCCGGTGGCCAAGAAGTCGGTGGGCAAGCCCAGCCGGGGCGGGCGCAAGAATGCCTTCCGGCAGCTCGACCCGGCGGGCACGGCGGTCGCCGAGCTGGTCACCGTCTCCGGCGACCGCCCCGCCGACAGCCGCCCGCTCCAGGTCGAGCTGGTCCGCGGCGGTGAGGTCGTCGGCCGGGAGGAGCTGGAGGCGGCCCGCTTCCGGCACCGCGAGACCGTCGCCGAGCTCCCCGCCGAGGCCCACCAGCTGTCCCGGGGCTACGCCGCCATTCCGACCGTGTTTGACTAGCCTTCATGGCAACCGCACTGATCATCGTCGATGTCCAGAACGACTTCTGCGAGGGCGGCAGCCTGCCGGTGGGCGGCGGCGCCGAGGTCGCCGCGGCCATCTCCCGGCACGTCGCCTCGCACGACTACGACCATGTCGTGGCCACCCGTGACTTCCACGTCGACCCCGGCGACCACTTCGCCGCCGAGCCCGACTACGCCGGCTCCTGGCCCGCCCACTGCGTGGCCGGGACCCCGGGCGCGCAATTCCACCCCGCCTTCGACACCGCCAAGGTGGAGGAGGTGTTCAGCAAGGGCGCCCACGCCGCCGCCTACAGCGGCTTCGAGGGCAGCGCCCCCGACGGGACGGGCCTGGCCGACTGGCTCGCCCGGCGCCAGGTGAGCGCGGTGGACATCGTCGGCATCGCCACCGACCACTGCGTGCGCGCCACCGCCCTGGACGCGGTCGGCAACGGCCTGGCCGTGCGGGTGCTGCTGGACCTGACCGCCGGGGTGGCCAGGTCGACCACGGAGGCCGCGCTGGCCGAGCTCGGCGCCGCCGGGGCCGACCTCAGCGGCGAGCCGGTGGTCCGGTCCTGACTCCCGCTGACGGCTCCGGGGCCTCCGGCCCGGGAGGGGCCCTCGGTCACGGGAGGGGCCCTCGGTCCCGGAAGGGCCTACAGACCGGTCATGAAACTTCCAAGACGGTCGCTACCGGATGCGATAAGAGTATTACGGAGAGTCGTAATCCTCTGATCTCACGGTGGTGACCGTCCATGCTCGTGCTCGGTGTCTCATGGCTGATCCTGGCTCCCCTGTGTCTGTGGCTGCTGATACGCGGCAACGGCGCGACCCGGCTGGGCAGCGTGGTCGCGCTGGCCGGGCTGGAGGTGACCACGCTCTGGGTCCACAGCACCACCCGGGCCCCGTCCACCCCGGTCGCCCAACCCCCGGCCATGACCGCCCCGGCCGTGACCGCCCCGGTGGCGGAGCCGGCCGGGCGCGCGACGGCCTGCGCCGCCCGGCTGCCCTCCCCCGAGCAGGCGCGGCCGGCCCGGCGCCAGGGCGACCTGCGCGCCGTGACGTTCCGCTGGACGGCCGTGGCGGACGAGTGCGACACCGCGACCGTCGTCCTGCGCCGCGACCGGCGGGATGTCAGGGTCTGGCTGCACGAGGGGCCGATGAGGCACCGGCCCGCCGGCGCCCGGAGTCTCCCGGTGAGCGTGGCGGACGGGATGGCCTCGGTGGAGGTGCGCCTGGCGCCGCCGCTGCCCGGCAAGGGGGCGTTCCGGGCCATCGACGGCCGGACCGGGCGGCCGATCTCCCTGAGCTGACCCCCTGAGCCGATTGCCTGAGCCGACCGGGCACGCGCCCTCGGCGCTCCAGGATCCCGCCTTCCGGCTCGCCGCGTCCCGGGGCTCCGTCCGCCAGACCTCCGGCTCCCGGAGCCCGCGTCCGCCGCGGGAGGGCGGCTAGTGCGACCGCTGGGTGGCCCAGTGGCGGATCTTGTCGATCCGCTCCTGGACCTGCTCGGCGGTGGCCTGCGCGATGGCCGGGCCGCCACAGGCCCGGCGGAGCTCGGCGTGGATGACACCGTGGGGCTGGCCGGTGCGGTGGTTCCACGCGCCGACCAGCCCGTTGAGCTCCCTGCGCAGGTTGGCGATGAGCTCGTGCGGGGCGAGCTGGGGCTCCTTGGGCTCGGGCCGGTTCCGCTTGGCCTTGAGCTGGTCGGACTGGCGCTTGCTCAGCAGGGTCCGCACCTGGTCGGGCTCCAGCAGGCCGGGCAGGCCGAGGAAGTCTTCCTCCTCGGGGGAGCCCGGCTCGGCGGCGGTGCCGAACTCGCCGCCGTCGAAGAGCACCCGGTCGAAGGTCGCGACCGCCTCCAGCGTCTCGAAGGGCAGCTCGTCCCCCAGGACGTCGGGGTTGTCCTTCTTGCGCTGGGCGTCGTCGAGCAGGAAGTCGTCGAGGCCCTCCTCCGGGAGGCTGCGGTCGAGCACGTGGTCGCGCTCGGCCTCCATCTCCCCGGCCAGCCCCATCAGGGTGGGCACCGAGGGCAGGAACACCGAGGCGGTCTCGCCGCGCTTGCGGGCCCGGACGAAACGGCCGACGGCCTGGGCGAAGAACAGCGGGGTCGAGGTGCTCGTGGCGTAGACCCCGACGGCCAGGCGGGGGATGTCGACGCCCTCGGAGACCATCCGGACCGCCACCAGCCAGCGGTCCTGGGACGCGGAGAACTGCTTGATCTTCTTCGACGCCTCGGGGTCGTCGGAGAGCACGACCGTGGCGCCCTCCCCGGTGATGGCGCGGATGTGTTTGGCGTAGGCGCGGGCGGTCTCGTGGTCGGTGGCGATGACCAGGGCGCCCGCGTCGGGGACGCCCCTGCGCACCTCGGTCAGCCGCCGGTCCGCCGCGTGGAGCACCTGCCGGATCCAGTCGCCCTTGGGGTCGAGCGCGGCCTTCCACGCCTGGCCGAGCTGGTCCTTGGTGAGCGGGGTGCCGAGGGTCGCGGCGATCTCGTCGCCCGCGCGGGTCCGCCAGCGCATCTCGCCCGCGTAGGCGAGGAAGATGACCGGCCGGACGACGCCGTCGGCGAGCGCCGGGCCGTAGCCGTAGGAGTAGTCGGAGACGCTGCGCCGGATGCCCTCGCCGTCTTCCATGTAGGTGACGAACGGGATCGGGTTGACGTCGGACCGGAACGGCGTGCCGGTCAGCGCCAGGCGCCGCGCGGCGGGCTCGAACGCCTCGCGCACGCCGTCGCCCCAGGACTTCGCGTCGCCCGCGTGGTGGATCTCGTCGAAGATGACGAGCGTCTTGCGCGCCTCGGTCCGGGCGCGGTGCAGCGCCGGGTGCATCGAGATCTGGGCGTAGGTGACGGCCACGCCGACGTAGTCGCGCGAGGTCGCGCCCTGGCTGTTCTTGAACTCGGGGTCGATGGCGATGCCGACCCTGGAGGCGGCGTCGGCCCACTGCTGCTTGAGATGCTCGGTGGGTGTGACGATCGTCACAGCCCGGACGATCCCTCGCGACAGGAGCTCGCTGGCGATGCGCAGCGCGAAGGTCGTCTTGCCCGCACCGGGCGTGGCGACCGCGAGGAAGTCGCGCGGCTCACGTCTGGAGTAGAGGTCGAATGCCTCCTTCTGCCAGGCGCGGAGCTTCGGCGCGGTGCCCCAGGCGGCACGTTCGGGATACGAGGGGGACAGGTGGGATGCGGCGAAAGTGCTCACAGTGTCCCCAGGGTAATCTGAGTCGCCGACAAGACGTGCCGATCCGGCGAGATGCTCGCCAAGGTCACCTCCGCGTGCTAAAGGTCTCCCGGCCGCGTACGGCCGCGCCCCCCGGGGCCTCCCGCCGTCCCCCCGAGGCCCTGTCGCGGGCGCCCGCCGGGCGTGCGGAAGCGGGCCGCCGTCACGCCTAACGGATCCCGGAGATCACCGTGTCGATCTCGGCCCGCAGCCGGGGATCGTCGGGCTGGGCCATGCCGACCACGACGACCGGCCGTCCCCCGGCGCCGGTGAGAAACACCACACGGAGATAGGCCGGGCGGTTGACGACGTCTCGATACTCCGCCCGCAGGGCGCGGCTGTGGCCGCTCCGCCCGCCCACCGTGACCGCCCGGTCGTCGACGACCTCGACCTCGTCGCCGTGGAGCAGCAGCCGGGCGTAGATGTCGGCCAGCTCCACCGTCGCCTTGCGCACGTCGGTCACCGGCTCCGCGGGCCTGGACATCACCGTCGCCTCCCCGCCGCTGCCCGCCACCGCGGTGAACTCGGTGACCGGCGGCACCGTGCCCACCCGCCAGCCCTCGGGCAGCGGGTATCCCACGCCCGCGAGGCGGTCGCTCACCACGGCGGGCGGCGGGGCGGCGGGCAGGATTCGGGGGGCCAGGACGACGGCCGCGACGGCGACGGCTCCGGCCCCGGCCGCCAGGGCGGTCAGGACGAGCAGGCGGCGCCGGAGGCGGCCCGGGAGCCGACTGCGGGGCGGGGCGGCCGGCGTGCCGTACCAGCGGGCCGAAGGCGGGAGGTCGTCAGGTGGCACGCCCGCCGCGGACTCCCGCCGGCCGCCGCCCTCCGGCTCTCCCACCGGCCGGGCCCGTGGGGAGCCGCGCTCCGCCTCCTCGGCGGGCCATGTCCACGCGCCGCCCCGCCCCGGCCCCTCCACGGGCCGCGCCCGCCGCCGGCCGCCGCGCTCCGGCTCCTCGGCGGGCCATGTCCACGCGCCGCCCCGCTCCGGCTCCTCCCCGGCGGCCCGGGCTGGTCCGGCAGCGCCCTCCGGCTCCTCGGACGGCACCTGCCCGGCACCGCCCTCCGGCGGCCGCGCCCGCCGCCGGGAGCCGCGCTCGGGCTCCTGCCGCGGACGCGCCCGGTGCTGCCCCCCGTGTCCGGCCCCCTCCAGGGACGGCGCCGCGCGCCCGTCGTCGCGCCTGAGATCCTCGGCCGGCCGGGCGCGGCGGCCACCGCGCCCGGCCCCCTCCGGGGGCCACACCCGGCGTCCGGTCTCGCGCCCGGGATCCTCCGGCGGCCGCGCTCGGTGAGGGCGCTCGTCCACGACGACTACTCCTCCCGGTGGTCACGGTCATACCGTCCTACCATGCCTCCCGGGGCGCGGTCCGGCTATAGGTGATCGTGGTTACGTGAGTGACCGATGAGTCAGGAGACGTCCCGCATGCGCACGGCGACGATCACTCCGAGCAGTCCTATGGCCGCCATGAGGGCGGCGATCGTGGTGTAGCCGGTGGCGATGTCGTCGTGGCCGATCAGGTTGATCAGCACGCCGCCGACGCCGATCGTGAGCGCGCCGCCCAGGGTGTCGACGACCTGGAGAGCGGCGGAGTTGGCGCCCTGCTCCGCGTCGGGCGACTGGCGCATCGCGGTGACGCTGACGCTGGTGACGCCGATGCCCATGCCGAATCCGGCGACGACCCAGGCGGGCACGGTGACCCAGCCGGTGACGCCGGGCACGAGCGCGAGCATCGTCAGCAGGATGCCGGTGGTGACCGCGCTAGCGCCGAGCCGTACCAGCCGGGGGCGGTCGTATTCGCGGCGGCTCTGCAGGTAGGAGCCGGTGGTCCAGCCCAGGGCGCCCGTGGTGAGGGCGACGCCGGCCTGCGCGACCGACAGGCCGGACACCTCGGTGAGCAACAGCGGGATGAAGGCGTTGACCCCGAAGAACGCCGAGGAGAGCACGCCGCGCATCATGACCGTGGTGGGCAGGCCGCGGCCGAACCTGAGCGCCCTCGGCGGCAGCAGCCGGGGCAGGCCCACGGCCAGCGCGACCAGTCCGGCGGCGGTGGCGATCCCGCCGGGGACCGGGGTGGTGTGCAGCCGGTCCACGCCGTACAGCAGCGCCCCGGCGCCACCGGCCGTGGCCATCGCCGCCAGGGTCATCGCCAGCGGCCGGGACCGGGGGCCGGCCGCCTCCGGGGCCGGGGCCGGGGCCTCGCCGCCGCGCAGCGCGGGCAGGAGCATCAGCATGGCCGGGATCACCAGCGGCACGATCCCGAAGAAGACCCAGCGCCATCCGAGCGTCTGGGCGATGAGGCCGCCGATGCCGGGACCGACCAGCGCGGGCAGCACCCAGGCGGCCGACAGAGCGGCGAACACCTTGGGCCTGGCCTCGGAGACGTAGACCCGCACGATCATCACGTAGATGGCCACGATGACCGCACCGCCGCCCAGCCCCTGTACGGCGCGCGCCACGATGAACAGCTCCTTGGATCCGGCGGCGCCCGCCAGGGCCATGCCGATCACGAACAGGCCCACGCCGAGCAGGAAGGGCAGGGCGTGACCCCGCCGGTCCGACCAGAGGCCGGCGACGACGTTGGCGAGCAGGCCGGAGATGAGGAAGGCCGAGAAGCTCATGCCGTACAGGTCGAGCGCGTCGAGATCCTTGGAGACCGCGGGCATCACCGCGCCGATCGACATGCCCTCGAAGGCGATCAGGGTGACGACGAGCAGGATGCCCAGGGAGGCCGTGCGGTATTCGGGACCGAAGATCCGGGGGGATCCGTATGGAGCGTCAAGTGTCTTCGGTGCTGTCACCCGTCAAGGGTAGTGTCCGGCTCCGGGGCACGGTACGTCGACCACATCTCATGCATCCGGGCCGCCTGGCCGGTGGTGAACTCCGACATGCAGTGATCGTGGGAGTAGTCCATGAAGTTGCGGATCGGGTCGGGGTCGCCGCCCTTGCAGCTGTCCTTGCCGGCCGGACAGCCCTCGGTGGGCTGGCCCTCCGGCACGGTGTCGTCGATCCCGTCACCCGGTGACTCGCAGCCGTTCTCGAAGGTGTGCAGCAGCCCGAGCCAGTGGCCGATCTCGTGGACCCCGGTGTATCCCCGGTCGAAGTTGCGCAGCGACCCGCCGGGCAGGCTGCGCCAGTCGATGACCACGCCGTCGAGCTGGGGCTCGTTCTTGTACCAGTAGGGGTAGGTGGAGTAGCCGAGTACGAGCTGGCCGAGCTGGGCGACATAGAGGTTGAGGGTCTCCGCGCCGCCCTTGCGCGCCTTCTTTATCTGCGCCTCGTAGGAGAGCGGCTCCCGGAACCAGGCGACGTTGTCGGTCCGGGTCAGGTCGTCGAGGCGGAACCGGATCCCGGTGTCGACCCCGCCGTAGCGGCCGGCGTAGGCGGCGTTGAGCGTGGCGATCTGGCTGCGCACCGCGGCGTCCTGGGCCCCCAGGGGGCCGGCGGCGATGACGTGCACCTGGGTGGGGACCGTGATCGGGGTCCAGGGCCCGCGGCGCATCCCCGACAGGCGCCGTCTCAGATCGGCGAGCATCTCCGCGACCTGCGCCGGGTCCGGCGCGCGCGGCTCGGGCCCGCGTCCGGGGGTCGCGGCCCCGAGCGCCCTCGCGCACCCCGGCGACTCCGGGGACTGCGTCGACTCCGGGGACTCGGCCACAGCGGACGCCGGGGCGGCGGGAGCGGCGCCCGCTGTGAACAGGCATGCCAAAATAGCGGCGATCGCACGCCGAGCCATGAACTCCCCCGACAGGTCACATCTGCTGGTCGACTGCCGCTCCCCAGCGGCCTCCCGACCGTAACCTCATCGGTGGCGATCACCCACGAACAACACTCACTTGTTGTCGTTGTTGTCCTCGCCCTTGGGCAGCCCCTCGTAGATCTCCTTGCACTCGGGGCAGACCGGGAACTTCTGCGGGTCGCGGTTGGGCACCCAGACCTTGCCGCAGATCGCGCGGACCGGAGTGCCGCTGAACGCGCTCTCCATGATCTTGTCTTTGTCGGCGTAGTGGGCGAACCGCTCGTGGTCGCCGTCGCCGAACGACAGGTCGGGCCGGATATCGCTCTCAGGGAGAATCTTCGTGTTCACCCTGTCGATTTTATGCCCGCACCGCCGCGGTCCCCGCGCCGACGCTCGCCAGGGCCGCGGCCCCGGCCGTCCAGCCCAGCGCGGCGCCCCAGAGCAGCCCGGCGGCCAGGGCCCCCAGCAGCAGCCCGGCGTAGGCGCCAGGGCCGGCCTCGACGGTCTGGGAGATGACGACCGCGCGCAGCAGGTTGGCCACCAGCGCGCCCAGGACGAAGGCGCCCCAGCCGGCGAAGAAGGCCCGCACGGCCCCGCCCCGCCGGTGGGCGGTCACCCAGGCGACCACTCCGGCCAGGGCCAGGGCGGCGAGGTTCTCGGTGAGCGTGAGAGGCCAGCCGGTCTCGCCGAGCGGGACCGCCCGCAGGCCGGGCAGGCCGTACGGCAGGCCCACGGCGGAGGGCACGGCGAGATAGCCGGCGGCGGTGGCGATACCGGCGCCGAACACCCCGAACGCCGAGACGATCAGCAAGGTAACGACCGTCGGCAGGCTATTGCGAACAATGCTCATGTTCGGCAGGCTAGCGCCCAACCGATTCCCGTGAAAGACCCGGATCCGGGGCCCGTCGCATCCCGTGCGCCGAGCTCCACCGGGTCCCGCCGCGTCCCCGCCCGCCGTGCCGGGACGTGCGGCAGAGCCCTGGAAGACGGCGGGGAGATGGAGGCATCAGGATGAGGCACCCTCGGCCGGCCGTCGCAGGACGGGCCCCCGACGGAACGGGCACCACCGGCCACCGGCCCCCGGCCGCCACCGGAAGGACGCCCCGATGAGGCGCCCGCGGCTGGCCGTCGCGGGGCTGGCCCTGGCCGTCGCCGCGGCGGGCGGGGTGGCATCGGTCGCCCGGGGCGACGCGCCCGAGCGGGTCCCGCGATACGTCACCGACGACCGGGGACGGGCGCTGACGCTGCACGGCTTCAACACCGCGAGCAGCGCCAAGAGCACCCCGGACGGGCTGCCCGAGCTGACCGAGGCGGACGTCGAGACCGAGTATCGGGCGATGGGCACGAACTTCGTCAGGTTCCTGATCCAGTGGCGGGCCGTCGAGCCATCTCCCGGCGTCTATGACACGAAATATCTGGAAAAAGTGGCTGAGCGGGTCGGCTGGTACGCCAAGCGGGGCTACCACGTCATGCTCGACATGCACCAGGACCTGTGGGGCGACCGCGTCACCCCCGACGGGCACGCGGGCAACGGCGCTCCCGGGTGGGCCACCCACACCGACGGCCTGCCGGTCGCCCGCGAACACGACACCTGGGAGCTGTACTACCTCGACCCCGGCGTCATGCGGGCCTTCGACCACTTCTGGAACACCACCGGCGAGCACCCCGAGCTGATGGACCACTACGCCAGGGCCTGGCGGGCGGTGGCCGACCACTTCAAGGACGACCCGGCGGTCATCGGCTACGACCTGATGAACGAGCCGTGGGGCGGCGCGGTGCAGGGCGCGGCGTTCGAGAACGGGCCGCTGGCCGAGCTCTACCGCCGCACGATCGCGCAGATCAGGAGCGTCGACCAGGACAACTGGATCTTCGTGGAGCCGCAGGCGGTCGGGGTCAACTGGGGCCTGCCCAGCGGTCTGCCCCGGTTCGAGGACCCGCGGGCGGGCGAGCCGCGGATCGGTCTGGCCCCGCACATCTACCCGCTCCCGCTGGATCTCGGCGAGGACTACGTGGGCGCCTCCCGCGAGTGGACCGACACCACGCTCGGCTGGTGGCGCTCGAACATGCTCCGCCTCGCCGAGCGCCAGGGCGGGCCGGTCATCCTGGGCGAGTTCGGCCTCGACACCACCCGGCCGGGCGCCGTCGAACTGGTGGAGCGGATGCTGGAGGTGACCGACGAGCTCGGCATGGGCCGGGCCTACTGGTCGCGCGACCCCGGGCCCTGGGGTCCCTACGACGGCAAGGGAGCCCCGGGCCCGCTCGTGCCCGTCTACGCCAGGCCGTACCCGAGGGCGATCGGGGGCGTCCCCCGGCAGGTCGCCTACGACCGCGCGTCCCACTCGCTGACCGTCCGCTTCGACGCCAACGGGACCGGCCCGACCGAGGTCTACCTGCCCGCCGACGAGTTCCCGCGGGGCGGCAGGGTCACCGGGGCCCTGTCCTCCGCCTGGGATCCCGAGCGGCGGATCCTCACCGTGACGACTCCCACCTCGGGCACGCAGACGCTCACGGTCACACCCGCCTGAACGGGTACGGCTCCCGCCGGGCGATGGCGGGAGCCGTACGTCGACGGGGTGGGTCAGCCCATGTGGATGGGGCCGTCCTCGGACTTGCGACCCGCCTTGACGAACAGCGCGAGCACGGCCGCCAGGACCGCGACGCCCGTGCTGACCAGGAAGCCGAGGTGCATGCCGTCCAGGAAGGACAGGTGTGAGACGCCGGCGATGCCCTGGACGACCTGCTCGGGCACGCCGGGCATCATCTGGGCCGAAGGCGCCCCGCCGAAGGTTGCCAGCTCCTTCAGCCCGTCGACCTGCTCGGCCGGGAGCGGCGGGAGCTTGGCGTCCGCCCAGTGGCCGGGGTAGACGTCGGCCACCCGCGCCGACACGATCGCGCCGAGGATGGCCGTGCCGAGCGCGCCGCCGACCTGCATGGCGGACTGCTGGATGCCGCCCGCGACGCCGCTGAGGTCCTCGGGCGCGTTGCCGACGATGATCTCGGTGGCGCCGACGAAGACCGGCGAGAGCCCGAAGGCCAGCAGGACGAACGGGATGCCGCTGTCCATGAACGCGGCGTCAAGGCTGAGCCTGGACATCATGAACATCGCCAGGGCGGTGACCAGCATGCCGCCCGCGATAGTGATCTTGGTGCCGAGCTTGCCGATGAGCACGGCGGCCAGCGGCGAGGCGACGATCATGCCCGCGCTCATCGGCAGCATCCGCAGGCCACCCTCCAGGGGCGTGAGCCCGTGCACGCCCTGGAAGAAGAAGGTGAGGAAGAACATCGCGCCGAACATGGAGAACGCGACGAGCATCATCAGGCCGGTGCCGATGGAGACCGAGGCGTTGCCGAAGAGGCTCAGCGGCAGGAGCGGCTCGGCGGCCCGGGTCTGCCACCAGACGAACACGGCGCCGACCAGCACGGCCGCGGCCAGGAAGCCGATGGTCAGCGGGTCGCCCCAGCCCCAGTCGGGAGCCTTGATGATGGCCCAGACCAGGGCGAACATCGTAACCGACAGCAGCACGACGCCCAGCCAGTCGACCTTCGACAGGGTCTGCGCCCTGCTCTCGCCGAGCACCCACAGGCCCATGGCCAGGGCCACGACGCCCACGGGGACGTTGATGAAGAAGACCGACTGCCAGCTCACGTGCTCGACCAGCAGGCCGCCGACGATCGGGCCGGCGGCGCTGGACAGGCCGATGATGCCGCCCCAGGCACCCATCGCCATCTTCAGCCGCTCGCCGGGGAAGGCCACCCGCAGCAGCGCGAGGGCGGCCGGCTGCAGCAGCGCGCCGAACAGGCCCTGGAGCACGCGCAGCCCGATCAGCATGCCGACCGAGGAGCTGAGGCCGATCGCGAGCGAGGTGAGCGCGAAGCCGGCGACGCCCACCAGGAAGATCCTCTTATGGCCGAACAGGTCGCCGAGCTTGCCCGCGGTGATCAGGAACACGGCGAGCGCGAGCAGGTAGCCGCTGGTCACCCACTGCAGGTCGGCAAGGGAGGCCTTGAGGTCCTGGGCGATCACCGGGTTGGCGATGGCGACGACGGTGCCGTCGAGCATCACCATGATCACACCGAGCGACACCGAGAGGAGCGTGAGCCACGGGTGCCTCTGCCTCGACGACGTGCCGGGATCTGGCGGCGGCGGTGCGGCCACCGTCTTGGCGTCTGCCATGGAAGGGTCCCCTCGTGAGTCTGATCGCCCCCGTATGAGGCGTGTCAACCCAAGGTAATTTATGGCAGTCCCTGACATATGACAAATTGTTTTAAGAGTCATGTCATGACATATGGCAGACTGTGAACTATACGTTTCGAAGGGGTGACATGCATGAGTCGACCCGGTCTACGGGAGCGCAAGAAACAGAAGACGAGGCTGGCGCTGGTCGACGCCGCCCTCGACCTGTTCGCGGAGCAGGGGTACGAGGCCACGACCGTCGACCAGATCGCGGCCGCCGTGGACGTCTCGCCCCGCACGTTCTTCCGCTATTTCGCGACCAAGGAGGACGTCGCGCTCTCCCCGCCCCTCGAAGGCGTCGAGGTCGTGCTCGCCGAGCTGTCCGCCCGGCCCGCGGAGGAACCGCCGTTCACCGCGCTCAGCCATGCCCTGCGCGCGATGGTCACCATGTTAGAGGAGGGGGATCTTGCCGACCGGGCCAGGTTCCTCAAAGCGCGTGAGCTGGTCGACGGCACCCCCGCGCTCCTGGCCGGGAGCGTGCGGCGGATGATGGAGCACGAGCGGCGGCTGGTCGCCGAGGTCGCCCGGCGCGAGGGCGCCGACCGCGACGACCTCCTGGCCAACTTCGTCGTCGCGCTCTTCTCCAGCGTGACCCGGATCGGCTTCGAGCTCTGCGCGCTCGACGGCGGCTACGACCTCACCGCGCTGGCCCGGCGCCTGGAGGCGATGCTGGCCATGGCCGAGCGCTCGATGCGCCCCGGCTGGGACCGCGCCCGCCAGGGCCCTCAGTTCATCGAGGGATCGTCCGGGCAGGTCGCCACGTAGGCGAGCTCGCCCCGCTGACGGCGGAGCACGGCCCGCCACAGCGACTCGGGGTCATGGTGGAAGGTGTCGCCGGGCTCGGAGTCCACGACGTACCAGGCGCCCTCGCCGATCTCGGCCTCCAGCTGCCCCGCGGTCCAGCCGGCGTATCCGGCGAAGATCCGCATCTGGGCGATCTCCCCGGCGAGGATCTCCGGCGGGGCGTCGAGGTCGACGGTGCCGAGCCGGGAGACCGCCGCGGTGCCCGCGTGCAGCCGCCGCCAGCCGAGGGGCTCCTGCCCGCTCGGGACGGCGGCCAGAGCCAGGGCGCTGTCGGTCTGCACGGGGCCGCCCTGGAACAGCACGGGCGGGCCGGTCACCATGGCGTCCCAGGTCGGCAGCACCTGCGTCACCGAGATGTCGCTGGGCCGGTTGAGCACCACGCCCAGAGTGCCGCCCTCGTGGTCGTGCTCCAGGACCAGGACCACGCTGCGCCGGAAGTTGGGATCGTCGAGTTGTGGTGTCGCCACCAGCAGACCACCGACGTAGATCGCCTCCGCCATACCTCCATCATGAGGGGTCGGGCCCACCTCGCGCTGCTCCACCCCGGCCACAGATCTCCAAGATCTCCCGGCATGTTACCCAAAGCGCACGGAAGGCGACTCTACGCGGCAATGGCGACCGATCCGGAGGAACCGATCCGGAGGACGCGTGCAGTGGATCAGCCGTACGGCGGCCGCCGTCCCCGCCCCGTCCCGGAGATCCGCTTGCCCCACCCCGTTCCGAAGACCCGGATGTCCCTGTCAAGAGGGACGGAGATCTTCTCCGGGGTGACCCACAGTTCCGTTCCCCCGGCCTCACGCACCACCGGGCCGGGGAATCCCTTGACCCCGCGCACCACCGGGCCGGGGAAAACCGCCACTGAAACGTGTATCGACTTTCGCGTTCATCTGCATTTTGATTTTTCCTATCATCCCTCCATGGACTTGGAAGTACGTCATCTTCGGGTCATCCATGCCATAGCCGAATACGGCAGCATCTCCAAGGCCGCCTCCTACCTCGGGCTGTCCCAGCCCTCTCTGGCCGGCCAGTTGCAACGGATCGAGCGCATGATCGGGGGGCGCCTGTTCGAGCGGGTCCACGAGGGCAGCCGCCCGACGCCGCTGGGCGCCTGGCTCCTCGACCGCTCCGGCTCGCTGCTGCACGCGTTCGGCACGTTGCAGCGCGACGCCCGCCACCGCGTCGAGCGGGGGACGGGCAAGCCGGTGATCCGGCTGGGGTGCGGCAACACCTCCATCGCCGGCCACATCAGCAACTGCCTGTACGACCTGGCGCCCCACGCCGACCTCACCATCCGGACCGAGGAGTGCATGGACGTCCTGCCCGCGCTCCTTTCGGCCGGACGGCTGGAGCTGGCCGTCCTGGGCGACTATCCGGGCTACGAGCTGGCGCCCCCACCAGGCGTGATCTACGAGGTCCCGGCCACCGAACCGATCTTCGTGGGCGTGGCGGCCTCCCATCCGCTGGCCCGGTGCGAGGAGATCGAGCTGGCGGACCTGGCCGAGGAGGAGTGGGCGATGCCCCCTCAGGTGGAGTTCGGCTACCGCGAGCATTTCTGGGCGGCCTGCGCCGAACGCGGTTTCGTGCCCCGGGTCTCGTTCTCCCTCAACGCCAACCTCGCCTACGACCTGGTCAGGGCGGGCCGGTGCGTGGCGATGTTCCAGGCGACCCATCAGGGGCGGGCGGGAATCGTCGTGCGCCCGCTGGTGGACACGCCCCTGGTCTTCCGTCACATCATCGGATGGACCCAGTACGGCCCGCTGGCCGACAGCGCGGTGCCGCTCGTGAGCAGCGTGATGCGCGCGTACTGGAGTGAGGCCCTGAAAGCCCCCGCATACGCGTGCTGGATCAAACGCAACGGGCAGCCGCTCCATCCGCCGCAGTGATCTCCGTTCCGCCGCGGTGATCCCAGTCCATAGGAAGAACCTATGGACATCTAGAGGGTTCTGTAACAGGTATCAGTGATGCCACTTTTGGGTCAGCCCTGGCCGGCCTCGGCTCCTTAGGTCCCTTTCCCCCCAGGGGACTGGTGAGAGGAGTCACCCAGAGTGAGAACCAGAGTCAAGTTAGGAGCCGTCGCCGTACTGGCGGCCGCGGCCCTGGCGACGCCCACCCCGGCGAGCGCGCTGAGCGCCCCGGCCGCCGGAGGGACCGCGCCCTCGGACCCGGTCCCGGTGAAGGTCTCCCCCGAGCGCGAGCCCGCTTCCGCCCCGCCGGACGCCGACGGCCGCAGACGCGCGATCACCAGCGCCGAGCGCGCCCTGGCCTCGGGCTCCAGGGCCCTGCGGAAGGCTTCCGGAGACCGTTTCGAGCGGGACAGGGTCGTCGTGGGGACACGCGGCCTCCAGTATCTCCACTACAAGCGCACCTACCGGGGACTGCCCGTCTACGGCGGTGACGTGATCGTCGTGACCGACAGGTCCGGTGCCACGGTGGAGAGCCTCAGCTCCGGCCAGCAGGCCGAGCTGGATCTGGACACCAAGGCCACCGTCAGCGCGGAGGCCGCCTCGGCCACCGCGCGCGGCCGGCTCACGACCGTCGAGACCGCCGCCGCGCCCGTGCTCGTGGTGCACGCGGCCACCGACCGGCCCGTGCTGGCGTGGGAGGTGGTCGTCACCGGCCGCACCGCGCAGGCGCCGAGCGTGCTGCACGTCTACGTCGACGCCCGGACCGGCGCGGTCATCGACAAGGTCGACGACGTCCGCGCCGGCACCGGCAACAGTTTCTACAACGGCAACCCGGTGACCATCCAGACCTCCGGCTCCAGCGGCTCCTACTCGATGACCGACACCACCCGGTCGGGGCTGCGCTGCGGCGGCCAGAACGGCTCGGCCTACACCGGCACCGACGACTCCTGGGGCAACGGCCAGGGCACCAACCTGGAGACCGCCTGCGTGGACGCGCTGTACGCCGCCCAGCAGGAGTGGAACATGCTGCGCGACTGGCTGGGCCGCAACGGCTTCAACGGCTCCGGCGGCGCCTTCCCCGCCCGCGTCGGCCTCTCCGACGTCAACGCCTACTGGAACGGCTCCTACACCAACTTCGGTCACAACCAGGCCAACAGCAAGCAGGCCACCCCGATGGACGTGGTGGCGCACGAGTACGGCCACGCGATCTTCCAGTTCTCCGGCTCCGGCGGCGCGGGCAGCGGCAACGAGGCCGGCGGCCTGAACGAGTCGACCGGCGACATCTTCGGCGCGCTGACCGAGCACTTCGTCAACCAGCCGGCCACCCTGGACGATCCGGACTATCTCGTCGGCGAGGAAGTCGACCTGGTCGGCCAGGGGCCGATCCGCAACATGTACAACCCGGGCACGCTGGGCGACCCCAACTGCTACAGCTCCTCCATCCCCAACACCGAGGTGCACGCCGCGGCCGGCCCGCAGAACCACTGGTTCTACCTGCTGGCCGAGGGCACCAACCCACCCGGCAAGCCCTCCAGCCCGGTCTGCTCCGGCCCGTCCAGCCTGACCGGCATCGGCATCCAGAAGGCCGGCCAGATCTTCATGGCCGGTCTGAACGCCAAGACCATCCCGTGGACGCACGCCAAGGCGCGCCTGCGGACGCTGGAGGCCGCCAAGCAGCTGTTCCCGAACGGCTGCGTGGAGTTCAACGCGGTCAAGGCCGCCTGGGCCGCGGTCAGCGTCCCGGCGCAGAGCGGCGAGGCGACCTGCACCGCGCCGGGCGACGACTACTCCATCTCGGTGAGCCCCACCTCCGGGACGGTCCAGCCCGGCGGGTCGGCGACGGCGACGCTGAACACCTCGGTCCTGTCGGGCAGCGCGCAGACCGTGACCCTGTCGGCGGCCGGCGTCCCCTCGGGCGCCACGGTGAGCTTCGCCCCCGCCTCCGTCACGGCCGGCCAGAGCTCGACGGTGACGCTCGCCACCTCGGCGGACACGCCGCAGGGGACCTTCCCGATCACCCTGAACGCCAGCGCCCCCTCAGGCGCCAAGTCGGTGACCTACTCGCTGACCGTCGGCACCGGCAACCCGCCGACCGGAGCACCGGACATCCCGGTGGCCAACGTGAGCGCACACCTGAACCAGCTGCAGTCGATCGCCTCCGGCAACGGCGGCAACCGGGCCTCGGCCACCTCCGGCTACACCGCCTCGCTGAACTACATCAAGGGCCGGCTGGACGCGGCCGGCTACACCACCGCGGTGCAGAACTTCACCTACAACGGCCAGACCCACGCCAACCTGATCGCCAACTGGCCGGCCGGACCCACCGGCCCGACGGTCATGCTCGGCAGCCACCTCGACTCCGTGAGCGCCGGCCCCGGCATCAACGACAACGGCTCCGGCTCGGCGGCGCTGCTGGAGGTCGCGCTGACCCTGGCCGAGCGCAACCCCACGCTGACCAAGCACGTCCGCTTCGGCTGGTGGGGCGCCGAGGAGCTCGGCCTGCGCGGGTCGACCTACTACGTCCAGAACGGCGGGGCCGCCGGCGTCGAGGCGTATCTCAACTTCGACATGATCGCCTCGCCGAACCCGGGCTACTTCGTCTACGACGACGACACCGCCCTGGAGAAG
>NZ_JBVJHH010000013.1:171120-237108 GCF_055586905.1 Streptosporangium sp. NPDC048886 | reverse complement strand
GCCGCGATCGTCCGCAAGGCTCTGGAGGAGCCGCTGAAGCAGATCGCCGTCAACGCCGGCCTCGAGGGCGGCGTCGTGGTGGAGAAGGTGCGCAACCTCACCCCGGGTGAGGGCCTGAACGCCGCCTCCGGCGAGTACGTCAACATGTTCGAGTCGGGCATCATCGACCCGGCCAAGGTGACGCGTTCGGCCCTGCAGAACGCGGCGTCCATCGCGGCGCTGTTCCTGACCACCGAGGCCGTCATCGCCGAGAAGCCCGAGAAGGCCGGTGCCGCTCCCGCCATGCCCGGCGGCGGCGACATGGACTTCTAAGTCCGGAGCTTTCCCAGAAAGAGGCGTCCCCGGTGTCCGGGGTCGCCTCTTTCCGCGTTCACCGGCGCCGCCGGCCGGACACCCGCCACCGCGGCGGCGCGCCGTTGTTCAGCCGGGCGTCCCCCTTCGTCAAAGGGGCGGGTCTCCTATCAAGAGGCGCGTGTCCCCATCAAAGGGCGCGTACCCGCCGGATGAAGCCGTTCAGCCGGGCCCAAAGGACCGAACAGCGTTCTTTTCTACGCCGCCGGCAGCCGGTCAAGTCGCCGTCCCGGTGAGGAAACGCGGCCCGCGCGGGAATCGCGGGCAATCGGATCGGGCGTCCTAACTCAGGGGCTTGACCCAGCGCGACCACTGCGGCTGGGGAGCATAACCGGCGGCGCCCCAGGTGTGATGGGCCAGGACATTGTCGTGCAGGACCATGGCGTCGGCGCGGAAAGCGGCGAATTGCGCGAAACGCTGCTCCGCGGCCCGGATCAGGGCGGTCCCGATCCCCTGGCGGCGGCGGCCGGGGGCCACCGCCAGCCGGTAGAGGTGGGCGCGCCGGCCGTCCCAGCCCGCGATCAGGGTGCCGGCCATCTCTCCGCCGACCTCCGCGATGAGAACGGCCTCGGGGTCGCGCTCGATGAGCGCGACCACCTTGGCCGGGTCGTCGTGCCGGTCGGTCCCCTCGGCGGCTCCGAGCCAGAAGGACAGCAGCGCGTCGACGTCGTTGAGCTCCCCATTTCGGACATTGATTCCCATGGGCCGGAAACTAGCAGAGCTGCGCGGGGAGCTCCCTGGTGTGCAGGACGGTCAGGGAGGTGACCGCCCGGGTCAGGACCACGTAGAGGCGGGCCAGACCGCGCGGCTCGGCGTCCACGATGTCGGCCGGTTCGACCACGATGACGTGGTCGTACTCCAGACCCTTGGCCAGGGTCGCCGGGATGACCAGCAGGCGGTGCTCCTCCACCGAGTCGGGGCTCAGCACGCGGTGGTCCAGCTGGGACAGCGACTCCGACACGGCCGCGACGGAGGCGTCCGGGACGATGACGCCGATCGACCCCTCCCGGGCGAGCGCCTCCCGCACCGCCTGCGCGAGCGCGGCGGCCGGCTCGGGGGCGGGCCGTACCGACAGGGAGCCCAGGCCGGGACGGAGAGACCGGGGGGCGGCCAGGCCCGGGGCGACGGCGGGCAGCAGCCTGGCGGCGTAGTCGAGCACCTCGCGGGGGACACGGAAGCCGAGCGTCAGCTCGGTGACCGCGCCGTCCTCGAAGCCCAGGTGGGTGAGGACCTCGCTCCAGGAGCGGGCCGACCAGGGGGTCGTGCCCTGGGCGAGGTCGCCCAGGACGGTGGCCGAGCCGGTGCGGCAGCGCCGGCCGAGGGCTCGCAACTGCATCGCCGACAGGTCCTGGGCCTCGTCCACGACCAGGTGCCCCAGCGGCGCGGTCCGTTCGATCAGGTCGCCGAGCTCGTCCATCAGCGCGCCGTCGGCGGCCGACCACTTCGCCGAGCGGTGGGACTTGGCCGGCTTGGCCCACAGGAGCAGGGCCTGCTCGGCGGCGGTGAGGTCGTCCTTGGCGGCGGCGGCGAGGAACTCGGGGTCGCTGAAGAGCCGGTGGAGCACCTGCTGGGGGGTCAGCTTGGGCCACACCTGGTCCACGAGCTGCTTGACCGGCTTGGAGCGCGCCACCGCGTCCTGCACCCGGTCGTCGGGTGACTCGCCGCGCTGCTCCATCCGGACGAGCACCAGGTGGGCCAGCCGCTGGGCGAGGGCCGCCCGTCCGGGGCCGTAACGGGTGGTCCCGCGGAGCGCGGCGACGACCTCGCGGACCTCGTGGTCGGCCACCCGGTAGCGGTTGACGCCCTTGGTGAACAGCACGCCCTCGGCCGGCTTGACGATGTGCATCCACAGGGCGCGCCTGAGCACCGGCGCGATCCTGGCGTCTCCCTTCACCGCGCTGACCGCGGGGTCCTCCGGGGCGGAGTGGTCGCCCAGGATCCCGGCGACCGTGGTCTGGTCGACCTTGACCTCGCCCAGCGCGGGGAGCACCGAGGAGATGTAGGACAGGAAGGCCCGGTTCGGGCCGACGATCATCACGCCGGAGCGGGCGAGCTTCTCCCGGTGGGTGAAGAGCAGGTAGGCCGCCCGGTGCAGGCCGACGGCGGTCTTCCCGGTGCCGGGCGCACCCTGCACGCAGACGGTCTGGCCGAGCTCGGACCGGACGATCTCGTCCTGGTCGGGCTGGATGGTCGCGACGATGTCGCGCATCGGGCCGGAGCGGGGCCGCTCGATCTCCTCGGTGAGGATCCTGCTGTGCTGCGGGGCGCCGCCCTGGTCGAGCGGCTCGTCCTCGTAGGCGGTCAGGTCCCCGCCGTGGTAGCCGAAGCGCCGGCGCAGCGCCACGCCCATCGGGTCGGCCGGGCTGGCCTGGTAGAAGGCCCGGGAGACCGGAGCCCGCCAGTCGATCACCAGGGGGCGGCTGCGGTCGTCGTGGACGTGCCTGCGCCCGACGTAGACGGTGCCGGGGAGGTCGTCGTCCGCGTCCCGGTCGAGGCGGCCGAAGAACAGGGGGGTGCCGGAGTGGTCGGCGAGCGCCGCCACCCGCTGGTCCAGCAGGGCCTGCAGGATCTGCTGCGAGACCCAGTCTCCGGCGGCGTCGGAGGACAGGGACTGGGCGTGTTCGCGCATGGCGCGCAGGGCGGCCCTGGAGGCGGCCAGGTGCGCGCGTTCGGCGGCGAGGGTGTCGGCCGGGTCGTCGGTTATGTCGGGGGCCAATTGATGTGCGGGCACGCGGAAGCGCCTCCCATTCGATAAACGGAGGTGGTGGTCATCAGGCAGCGAATCGGCCAGCTTACCGGCCCGCCTTCACGTGCTCAAAAGGATTAACCACCTGTCGGGGTGGTTTCCCGGAGAATCGCGCGGACCATCCCGATATACCGAGCGTGTCCAATCTTCTACGTCCCGTGCCCGGAGCCGCCCGGCCCTCTGTCTGTCCGGCCGGGCGGTCTCTCCGCCTGGTGGGGTGCGGGGCCGGCCGGACCTCGGCGGCCGCCCGCCCGGCCGTGTCCGGGCAGGCCGGAGGGGCGCGGGCGTCAGGGGTTCCGCTCCGCCGGCGGGGCCCGCCGGCCGTCGCGCGGCGGCGCCCGGCCGTCTCCGGGATCTCCCGGCGGAGGCGGCCCTCCCGGTCTCCACGGCCCGTGGGTGACCGCCCCGGAGCCGGTGAAAGGGGTCTCGGCGGCCCAGTCGGCCGGCATTTCGGTGACCACGCTGACACCCTCCGTGATTCTGCCTCAAAATAGCGAAAAACCCGGGCAAATCCGGTGACTCCCGCAGATCATGGGGTATGTCGCCAGTGGCCGTCGCGGCCTAGCGAGGGGGTGGTTTCTTTGTCGAAAGCCTGCGGTATTTCGTGGACCTGATTGACACAGATGACGGCGTGTTCGCCTTGTGACGCTAATCGCCGGCGAGCACGTCGTCCGCGTCGATGATCTGATAGGCGTAGCCCTGTTCGGCCAGGAACCGCTGCCGGTGCGCGGCGAACTCCTGGTCGACCGTGTCCCGGCTGACCACCGAGTAGAAGCGGGCCCCGCCCCCGCCGGACTTGGGCCGCAGCACGCGGCCGAGCCGCTGCGCCTCCTCCTGGCGTGATCCGAAGGTGCCGGAGACTTGGATGGCCACCGCCGCCTCCGGCAGGTCGATGGAGAAGTTGGCGACCTTGGAGACGACCAGGACCTGGATCTCCTTGTCGCGGAACGCCTGGAACAGCCGCTCCCGCTCCTTGACCTTCGTCTCGCCCTTGATCACCGGTGCGTTCAGGTGCTCGCCGAGCTCGTCGAGCTGGTCGATGTACTGGCCGATCACCAGCACCTGATCGTCCGGGTGCCGCCGGACCAGCGCCTCGGTCACCCGGCTCTTGGACGGCGTGGTCGCGCAGAACCGGTAGCGCTCCTCGGACTCGGCCATCGCGTAGGCCAGCCGCTCGTCGTCGGTCAGGGTCACCCGGACCTCGACGCAGTCGGCCGGGGCGATCCAGCCCTGGTTCTCCATCTCCTTCCACGGCGCGTCGTAGCGCTTGGGGCCGATCAGGGAGAACACGTCGCCCTCCCGGCCGTCCTCGCGCACGAGCGTCGCGGTCAGCCCCACCCGCCGCCGGGCCTGCAGGTCGGCGGTCATCCGGAAGATCGGCGCGGGCAGCAGGTGCACCTCGTCGTAGACCACCAGACCCCAGTCGCGGGCATCGAACAGCTCCAGATGGCGGTAGACGCCCTGCCTGCGGGTCGTCATCACCTGGTAGGTGGCGATGGTGACCGGCCGGATCTCCTTCTTGGTGCCGGTGTATTCGCCGATCTCGTCCTCGGTCAGCGAGGTCCGCTTGATCAGCTCCTGCTTCCACTGGTGCGCCGAGACCGTGTTGGTCACCAGGATCAGCGTCGTCGCCTTGGCGTGCGACATCGCCGCCGCGCCCACGACCGTCTTGCCCGCCCCGCAGGGGAGCACGACCACGCCCGAGCCGCCGTGCCAGAACGCCTCGGCGGCCTCGCGCTGGTAGGGACGCAGCTCCCAGCCGTCTTCGGTCAGCGTGATCGGGTGGTGCTCGCCGTCGACGTATCCGGCCAGGTCCTCGGCCGGCCAGCCCAGCTTGAGCAGGTGCTGCTTGATGTTGCCGCGCTCGCTCGGATGCACCGCCACCGCGTCGGCGTCCAGCCGCTCGCCCAGCAGCGGCTGGATCTTCTTGGAGCGCAGCACCTCCTCCAGCACGGCCCGGTCGGTGCTGGTCAGGACGAGCCCGTGGACGGGATGCTTCTCCAGGCGGAGCCTGCCGTAGCGGGCCATGGTCTCGGCGATGTCGACCAGCAGCGCGTGCGGCACCGGGTAGCGGCTGTGGCCGATCAGCGCGTCGACCACCTGCTCGGCGTCGTGCCCGGCGGCCCGCGCGTTCCACAGCGCCAGCGGGGTGATCCGGTAGGTGTGCACGTGCTCGGGAGCGCGCTCCAGCTCGGCGAAGGGCGCGATCGCCTTGCGGCACTCGTCGGCCCTGTTGTGGTCGACTTCGAGCAGCAGGGTCTTGTCGGATTGGACGATCAATGGTCCGTCAGTCAAAGACTTCTCCCTTGTGTACGGCCGGCGAGCCCATGGTGACACTCGCCCGGGGATCCGCCGGGCCGTTCCCGGCCCGTCGTTCCCCGCTCCGTATGTCCAACAGAGATGAGCCTCCCGACAGTCCCCGACCGGCTCAGCTGTCGAAGGCGCCGTTGACGCCCGCGACGATGAAGGCGCCGACGCCCAGGACGACCAGCGCGACGTTGATGCCGATGCCGATCCAGGTCCACTTGAGGAGGTTGCGCGCGCTCTGGGGGTCGCTTTCGACCTTGCCCAGCGCGATGCCGGACATGATGGCCCCGGCGATGCCGCCCAGGCTGATGTAGCAGCTCAGGGCCAGCACGATGCTGATGACGAGCGCGACGATCGCGTGGGTCCGGACGCCGTCGTTGTTCTGGCGCGGCGGGGTCGGGTAACCGTAGCCCGGCTGCCCGTAGCCCTGCCCGTAGGGCTGCTCGCCGTAGCCCTGCCCGTAGCCCTGTCCGTAGCCCTGGGCCGGCTCGCCGTACGTCGGCTGCCCGTAGCCCTGTCCCTGCCCGTAGCCCTGTCCCTGCCCGTAGTCAGGCTGCTGCCCGTAGCCCTGGCCGGGCTGCTCGTGACCGTAGGGCTGCTGGCCGTATCCGGGAGTCTGGCCGGGGCCCGTGCTGTAGGGGCTCTTCCAGTCGTCCGGGTTCGTGCTGGGACCTTCGGGGTTACCACTGCTCACTGTGAATCTCTCGCTTCGTGTTGAGCCGGGAACATCAAGAAATATCACGATATGGGGCTTGTGCCGTGTGTCACAGCCGTATTCGGCGAGACCGGGCCGCGGGAGGATCCCCGCGTCCCGGCGGGCGGCGGGGCCCTCCGCGTGCGCGGCCGAGGTCGAGGATCCGCGTGTGTGTGGCTCCCCTCAGTTGATGTCGGAGATGCCGGTGATGCGGTGCAGGGCGAAGCGGTGCACCGCCGCCCGGGTCTCGTCGTAGGCGGTGAGATAGCCGCCCTCCATCCGGGCGGGTTCGAGGATCCGGCTGGTGGCGTTGCCCTGGGAGTCGAGGTAGCCGATCCAGACCTGGGAGCCCTGCCGGATGGCCTCGCGCAGCGCGACGATGGTGGCGGTCGCGGGGGAGCGGGGCACCTGGCCGGAGGGGGCGTCCACCGGGGCACGGCGCGCCTGGTGCGCGGCGTCGCCGGCGCGGACGGCGCGGACGGCCGCCGCCACGACGTCGGCCTCCAGGCCGTTGAACGTGGCCGAGGAGCGGACGAGGGGCTGGCCGTCGGTCCGGCGGACGTCGAGCTGGGTGATGATCACGTCGCCGTCGAGCGACTCGGCGGCCGGGGCGTAACCCATCGCGCGCAGCGAGTCGACCAGCGTCGGCCGGGACGTCTTGGAGGCGATCACGGTGGGGGCGAGCCGGCGCAGCCGCAGCGGGAGGGCCCGCCTGTCGGCCATCACCTCATCCAGCAGCGAGGGGTCGTCGCAGCGCACGTAGGCGCTCGCCGTGCCGACGCGCATCCGGCCGTGCCGGCGGGCCACATCCGTGACCAGGTAGCTGAGCGGCTGCGGGACGGGCGTGGCGGAGTGCCGCTCCAGCATGGCCAGCATCTCGTCGGCGCTCTGCCCCGCGTCGAGCGCCCGCCGGACCGAGCGCTCGTCGAAGCGGTAGACCGTCGCGCCGCCGGTGGACTCCACCTCGGCCGCCAGCCCCAGCCACCGCCGCAGATCGCTGGTGAGCGGGCCGGGGGCGACGGCGGTCAGGTCGGCCTGCAGGAGCACGTGGTCGAGCGGCTCCGGCAGCAGCGGGGCCAGGATCTGGCCCGCCGACAGCGTGCGGTCGCCGCCGGGCAGCAGGGCGCGGCCGTGGTCGACGATCGCGCCGAGGCCGGTGACCCCGATCTGCTCGGCCTCGCGCAGCGTGAACTCCACGAGCTGGTCGCGGTGGCCGCCGCGGCGGCGGGGCTGCTCCCAGGCCAGCCGCTCGCGCACCGACTCCGAGGTGGGCGCCAGGCCGGGACCGGCGACGGCGAGCATGCCCAGGGTGGTGGTGCGGACCTCGGCGGCGGCCGAGCGGCGCAGGTCGGGGTGGAGGGCGTTGAGCAGCCGGTCGCGCTCGTCGCGCTCGCCGATCACTCCCGGCACCCGGTCCATGGTGAGCCAGGTCGTGGCCAGCACCGTCCAGCGGTCCTCGGTGCCCTTGACCCGCCAGCCGTCATAGGCCGGGGTGGGCAGCCAGTCGCCGTCCACCGCGCCGCTGGCGGCCACCAGCCCGGCCGCGTGGGCCACTTCGACGATCAGCCCGGCGACCCACTCGGGGACGTCGAGCAGGACCGCGGCCCGCTTCAGGTCGCGTACGGCCAGGCCGCCGCTGCGGAGCACGCCGGGCGGGTCGACGCTCCACCGCTCGCACAGCTCCTCCACCGCGCGGGTGAAGGTGAAGGCCTGCCCCGCGGCCGTGCGGCCGGCGAGCCCCTGGTCGCGGACGGTGCCGTCGAGCACGGGCGGGACCGGGGAGAGGTCCTGGTGGATCCGGCCGCCGCGCAGGAACAGGCCGACCTCGCGGGGCAGGACGACGGTCTCCTCGCCGGTGGCGCCGAGCAGGGCGCGCGAGAGCAGCTGCTCGATCGGCGACTGGGCGGTGGCGGTCCGGACCTCCCGGCGCGCGTTGGGCACCCGGCCGCTGGCGGGCCCCCAGGCCAGCTCGTTGAGCGCGGACCGGGCCTGCGGCGAGACGTCCTGGATCAGCCGTCCGACGACCTCGGGGTCGCCGAGCAGACCGGCGAGGGCCTCCTTGGTGGCGCCGTCGCCGCCGATGTCGTGGACCAGCTCGGCCAGACGCTCGGCGGGGTGGTGCCTGAACACCTCCGCCGCCGGCGGGCCGAGCCCCGCGGGCGCCTCCAGGACCTCGCGCACGCCGGGGGCCGGGGCCAGCGCCTTGTCGGGCCCGTAGACCAGGGCCAGGGTCCGCAGCCGCTCGACCGTCTCCTTGAGCGCGGCCGGGAGCGCCGGCTCCGCCCCCGCCCGCAGCGCGCGGGCCGTCTGGGAGCGCAGCGTCCGGTAGGCGAGGGGCGAGGGGAGCACGGCCAGCGTCTCGATGACCGACAGTGCGAACAGGTCGAGCCGGTCGAGCACGCGGCCGATGGCCGACGGGCTGCTCGCCCGCCCGGCCAGCCCTTCGAGGTGCGCCGGGACCGGGGTGATGAGCTCGGGTCGCACGGCGACGAGAGCCCGTAACTGGTCATCGCTCCGGCCGCGCAGCCACTCGGTGAACTCCGTGCTCATTCCGTCAATGGTAGGAGGCCTTACCGACAAAGCGGGGCCCGGGGAAAACCCGTTCCCGGGCGGCCGGCCGCCCAGGGCCCCAGGTGATCACCACGGGGGTCCCGCGCGGGCGCTCGTGGAGGACCTCCCACGGGCCCGGAGCGGGGCAGACCGGAGCGGGCTCCCCCGCGGTCCGGCCGCACGGCTCTCCATGGTCCGGCCGCACGGCTCTCCGCGGTCCGGCCGGACGCCTCCCCGCGCTCTGGCCGGACCGGCTTCAGCCGATCGCCTGGACGGCCGGGCGCGGCAGCAGGCCGAGTGCCAGCCGTACCCAGGAGCTGACGAAACGGTCGCGCTCGGCGCGTCCGGGGGGCTCGCCGACGGTCTCCTGGAAGAGCCGGTAGTGGACCACCGCGCCGCCGAGCACCGCGCCGATCCCGGGCCAGTCGAGGTCGGCCCCGGCGTATTCGGGCTGGGCGCGGAACCACGTGGTGATCGCGTCGAACATGGGCTGCAGCAACCCCTCGCGGACGATCGCCACCAGTTCGGGGAACTGGCTCAGGTCGCGGAAGAAGACGCGCGTCAGCTCGCTCTCCTCACGGACCTTGGCCAGCCCGGCCTTGCACAGGTGCGCCAGGCGCTCCTCGATGTCGACCGAGGGGTCGACGGCGCTCATCTCGGTCAGGGTCTCGGCGATCTGGGCCCGGGTCCGGGCGGCGTGCTCGTTCACCGCCGCCGCCAGCACCTCGTATTTGGACTTGAAGTGCCGGTAGAGCCCGCCGGCGCCGGGGGACAGCCCGGAGGCGGCCTCGATCTCCGCCACCGAGGTCGCCGCGTAGCCTCGTTCGGCGAACAGGCGCAGGGCTTCGTCGATGATCCGCTCGCGCGTCGATCTGGTCATTTCTCTGCCGATACCTCCCCCATGACCCTATCCAGTGCCGGACATGTCGGCTCTCGGCACGCCGGGCCGGGTCCGCGCCGGGCCGGGTCCGTGGCGGAGCGGGCCCGTGGCGGAGCGGGCCCGTGGCGGGCGTCACCCGTACGGCGGCACAGGATTACCTCTGTTCCCCGAGATTTGGCATGCTTCGAGGGGCCGGCGGGGCGGGACTCCGCGGAGTGGATGAGGAGCGGTGATCGACCGAATGAGCTCGGTGGGGTTCGACCTGGACTTGACGCTCGCGGACACGCGGGCCGGCATCGCCGCCGTCTTCGACGAGGTGGCGCTCCGTCTCGGCGTGCCCATCGACAGCGCCGCCGTGGTGGCCAGGCTGGGGCCGCCGCTGGAGTGGGAGCTGGCCAACTGGCTGCCCCCGGAGGAGATCCCCGAGGCCGCCGCCCTCTACCGGTCGCTGTACCCCTCGATCGCCGTCCCGGTCACCACCCTCATGCCGGGCGCGCGCCAGGCCGTGGCGGCCGTACGGCGGGCCGGCGGCCGGGTCATCGTGGTGACGGGCAAGAACACCCTCGACGCGACCAGGACGGTCGAGTTCCTCGGCCTGGAGGTGGACGAGATCGCCGGAGCGGTCTTCGGCGCCGCCAAGGGCCCGGCCCTGGCGGAGTTCGGGGCGGCGGCCTATGTCGGCGATCACGTCGGCGACATCGAGGCGGCACGGGCGGCGGGCGCCGTCAGTGTGGCGGTGGCGACCGGCGGCTACCCGGCGGGAGAGCTCCGCGATTACGGGGCCGACGCGGTGCTCGGCGACCTGACCGAGTTCGCCGAGTGGTTCGACGGCTGGCGGACGCCCGCCGCGCTCGTGTAATTCAGTCCCGATTAGCAGTCTGATTAGCACTGGTGTAATTCAAAGCCGTTTAGACGGTCGCCCTCGGCCTCCGCTGGGCATAATCTACATCCATTCCTTTTCACGACAGTCTGAACGAGGTCACCCCTGTGCCGAGTGGCAAGGTCAAGTGGTACGACGCCGACAAGGGTTTCGGCTTCCTCACCCGCGACGACGGCGGTGAGGTCTTCGTGCATTCTTCCGCGCTGCCCGGTGGCGTGGACTCCCTCAAGCCGGGCCAGAAGGTCGAGTTCGGCGTCGCCGAGGGGCGCCGCGGCCAGCAGGCGCTCTCGGTCCGCGTGATCGACCAGCCCCCCACGCTCGCCAAGGCCGCCAAGCCGAAGGGCAAACGCAAGAAGCCCGACGAGATGGTCGTCATCGTGGAGGACCTGATCAAGCTCCTGGACGCGGTCTCCACCTCTTACCAGAAGGGCAAGCACCCCGAGGCCGCGCACGCCAAGAAGATCGCTGCCGTGCTCCGCGCCGTGGCGGACGACCTGGACGACTGACCCTGACGGCAGGCCCGGACAGCAGGTGAGCGACCCCCGCGGCTAGCCGTGGGGGTTGGTCAGCGGCTTGGTCCGCCGCTCCGTCGGGGGGTCCTCGCGCCGCACGACCGCGGTGGTCGTCCCCGCCGGCTCCGGCCGGTGCCGCTCCCGGGGAGCCGGGGAGCGCCCGTCGAGGTCGTCCGGATCGCCGGAGCCGCCGGAGCCGCCGGGGGCGGCGGTCCGGGCGGCCTCGACCCGGGCGTCCCTCGCGCGGACCACCGCGCGCCGCCGTACCAGCAGCCAGCCGAGCGAGCCCCCCAGCGCCGCGGCCATCACCGCGAGTCCGGCCGGCCCGTCGGCGAACAGCGACAGCAGCAGGCCGGCCAGCCCGCCGAGCACCCAGGCGACCTGCAGGAACGCCTCCACCACGCCGAAGGTGGACGAGCGCACCTCCTCGCCGATCTCACGCTGCACGATCGCGTCCAGGGCGAGCTTGCCCAGCCCCTGGGCGAACGCGGAGACCAACGCGACGGCCACCACGCTCCACAGGTTGAACACGATCGCCGCGACCACGGTGGTCACGGCCGACAGCGCGAGGGTGAACAGCACGATGAGCTGCGGGGAGCGGCTGCGCACCCAGGAGGCCACGACGGTCCCGGCCAGGCCGCCGGCTCCGGCCGCCACGGCCAGCACGCCGATCGTGACCGTGGGGGCCAGTCCGGGCAGCTTCCCGTCCTGCACGAGGAAGAGCAGGTAGAACAGCAGGAACCCGGAGTAGAGGCGGATGGCCACGTTGGCCTTCATCGCCTCGGCGACCACCGGGCCGACGTTGAGCAGGGTGCGCCAGCGCGGCGGCCGCTCGCCCTCCTCCTCCAGCTCCTCCAGGTCGGGGGAGTCGACGTGACGCGGCAGCCGTACGGCCAGGACCCCCTGGAGCAGGAAGACCGCCGTCGCGCCGCGCAGCACCCACTCGGCGCCCAGCCAGGCGCTCACGCCCGCCCCGACCGGGATCGCGACGCCGGCCGTGACCAGGGAGAACAGGGCCGTCCTGGCGTTGGCGGTGACCAGTGAGATGTCGGCGGGCAGCACGTTCGGCGTGATCGCCGCGCGCGAGACGCTGTAGGCCTTCGACAGCACCAGCACGGCCAGCGCGGCGGGGAAGATGGTGAGCACGTCGTCCGGGACGATCGCCGCCGCCATCGCGAAGCAGAGCAGGCCGCGCCCGAACAGGGTGCCCGCCATCACGAAGCGCCGGCCCGAGCGGAACCGGTCGAGGACCGGGCCGACGAACGGCGCGACCACCACGAAGGGGATCATCGTGATCAGCAGGTAGAGGGCGACCTGGCCGCGGGCCTCGTTCACCGGGAGCTTGAACAGCGTCCCGGCCAGGGCCGCGGTGACCAGCGCGTCGCCGGCGCTCTGCGTCGCGGTCAGCTCGATCAACTGGCCCAGCCCCGTGCGGCCCGCCCCCTGGGCGTGGGTCAGCCGCCGCGCGGCCCTGCCGAGCCGCCGCGTCCCGCTCGCCGCGCCGCGGCCGGCCCGCACGGTCGCCCGCCCCGTGCTCCTGCCCGCGCGCGCGGTGGCCCGTCCCGCCCCGGCGGCCGAACGGCCGATCAGACGTGAGGTCTCGCCCACTGTCTTCCGTGCCCGTTCCCACCCATTTGCCACGCATCCAGTCTTACCCGATTGACTCATCCCCATGGCTGGGGCTCGGGGACCCCGCCCTTCACACCGCGGCGCTCCCGTCTCACCGGTATCTCGGGCCGGGCCGGGCCCGTTCCGTTCCCGCCCCGGCCCCGCGGGCGCCTGCCACGTCAGGCGGGCGGGAGGAGGGGCCGAGGAGTTTTTTCCGCCCCGCTAAAATCGGGGTCCGCGTCCCGCGACCCCGGTGACGGGCCGGTTGCCCGGTGCGCCGGGGCGGCGTGGTAGGGCGATACCGGTGCAGTACGCTCCGGGCATAGGTGAGAATGAACTGTGAGTCAGCGCAGCGAGCGAGCCAGAGAGCACAGCGGCCGTCGGGTTGCGAGGCCGACGGAGGAGGACTCGTGAGCCGTACTCGATCCCGCACCGCGCCGCTCGACCCGGCGTGCGTCGCCGCCGTCGACCTGGCCCGCTCCGCCATCGAGGAGAACGTCAGGCCCGACGAGGTGGGCGAACACCTCGGAGTCGAGGGCGAGGGCGAGCGTGTCGTCACCCACTTCTTCGTCTGTCTCGACCGCGCCTACCGAGGGTGGCGCTGGGCCGTCACCGTCGCCCGGGCCTCCCGGGCGCGCAACGTGACGGTCAGCGAGGTCGTGCTCCTGCCCGGCGCCGGGGCGCTGCTGCCCCCGGAGTGGGTGCCGTGGAGCGAGCGGCTGCGCCCCGGCGACCTCGGGGTGGGCGACCTGCTGCCGACCGCCGCCGACGACGACCGGCTGGCGCCCGGCTACACCGAGACCGCCGACGACGCCGACCGTCAAATGATCTTCGAGTACGGCCTCGGCCGGGCCCGGGTGCTCTCCCCGATCGGCCGCGACCGCGTCGTGCGGCGCTGGCACTCCGGTGAGTCCGGCCCGCACACCCCGCTCGCGCACGCCGCCCCCGCCCAGTGCTCGACCTGCGGCTTCTACTGGCCGCTGGCCGGTGTGCTGGGGGCCGGCTTCGGTGTCTGCACGAACGAGTACGCCCCCGACGACGGGCGCGTGGTCGCCGCCGACCACGGCTGCGGCGCGCACTCCGAGGCGGCCGTGCTGCCGCACCAGGTCGAGCCCACCTCGCCGATCCTCGACGATCTCGCCTACGACCATCTCACCGAGGAGTCCGCGGAGCCCGACCTGACCGGTTCCGTGGACGACGCCGACGCCGAACCGCTGGGCCATTCCTGATCTGACGCTGTTCCCCGCACGCCGCCGGGCTCCCGGCCCGGCGGCTGCCGCGCGACGTGACCTGCGGGCCCTTCGACCTTTGGACTCATCGCTGTGACTGACATCTTCGGCACCGACCGACTGCGCTCCGCCGTGCTGACGGCCTGGACGGCCTCGCCCGCCCGTTTCCGTGAGGACGCCAACGCCGAGGAGGACTTCGCGCTCGGCGGCTACCGCGACCGGCTGATCGTCGAGCTGGCCCAGAACGCCGCCGACGCCGCGCTCCGGGCGGGGGTGCCCGGCCGGCTCCGGCTGTCGCTGCGCGAGGGCGTGCTGTCGGCCGCCAACACCGGCGCCCCGCTGGACGCGGCCGGGATCGAGAGCCTGTCCACGCTGCGCGTCTCCAACAAGCGGGACGAATCCGGCATGGCCGGCCGGTTCGGCGTCGGTTTCGCGGCCGTGGTGTCGGTCACCGACGAGCCGGTGATCGGCTCGCTCGGCTCCGGGGTCGTCCGCTGGTCGCGTGACCAGACCACGGCCCTGGTGGCCGCCGAGCCCACGCTGGCCAAGGAGCTGTCCGAGCGCGGCCGGCACGTGCCGCTGCTGCGCCTGCCGTTCCCGGCCGGCCCGGTGGAGGTGCCCGGCGGGTTCGACACGCTCGTCCGGCTGCCGCTGCGCGACAGGGCGGCCGAGGACGCGGTCCGGCGGATGCTGGCCGAGGCCGGGCCCGCGCTGCTGCTCGGCCTGCCCGCTCTCGAGTCGATCGAGATCGACGTGGACGGCGAGGTCCGCACGGTCCTGCCGGACGGCTGGCGGGTGGTGTCTGCCTCCGGCGGGTTCACCCCGGAGCAGGTGGCCGAGCTGTTCGCCGACCGGCCGACCGAGGAGCGGGCCCGACCCTACTGGCTGGTCCGCTGGGCGGTCCCGGTCGACGGGTCCGCCGACGGCGCCGGGCAGGCCCTCCACGACGGTGCGCAGGAGGGCGAGCCCCGGCCGCTGCCCGCGCGGGTGCCGCCCGTGGTGCACGCCCCGACGCCGAGCGACGAGCCGCTGGACCTGCCCGCGCTGCTGATCGCCTCCTTCCCGATGGCCACCGACCGGCGGCACGTGGCCATGGGGCCGCTGACCGACTTCCTGGTCGAGCGGGCCGCCGACGCCTACCTCGAACTGCTCACGGGGCTGCCCCGCACGCCCAAGCTGCTCGATCTCGTCCCCGGGCTGATGGGCAAGGGCGAGCTCGACGCCCAGGTCCGCCGGGCGATCCTGCGCCGGCTCCCCGACGTCCCGCTGCTGCCCGCCCTCTCCCCACCGGCCGACGGCGAGGGCCCGCCCGCCGACGGCGGGGACCTGGTCGTGGCGGGCCGGCAGGCGTCCGCGGTCGCGGGCCCGGCCGAGATGCTGGAGAAGGTCGCCGGCATGGTGCCCGGCCTGCTGCCCGCGGGATGGCCGTCCCGGCACCCGGCGATCACCACGCTCGGCGTCCGGCGGGTGCAGCTCGCCGACGTCGTGGACATGCTCTCCGGCGACGCCGTCGCGGACAGGGACCCGGCCTGGTGGCGGTCGCTGTATGAGGTGCTGCCCGCCGACGACCCCGAGTCGCTCGGCGCGCTGCCGGTGCCGCTGGCAGACGGCCGCCTGGTCCGGGGGCCGCGCGGCACGCTGCTGCTGAGCGACGGCTCCACGCTGGACCTGGCCGTGCTCGCCCCGCTGGGGCTGCGCGTCGTCCACCGCGACGCCGCCCACCCGCTGCTGCTGCGGCTCGGCGCGGGCGAGGCGACGCCCCGCACGGTCCTGGAGGATCCGCTGACCCGCGCCGCGGTCGCCCAGTCCCTCGACAGCCCCGACGCGGAGCCGGTGGCCCAGGCGGTCCTCGCGCTGGTGGAGGCGGCCGGGCTGGCCGCCGGTGAGGCTCCGTGGCTGGCCGAGCTGGCGCTGCGCGGCGCCGACGGCGAGCTCTACCCGGCCGGTGAGCTGCTCCTGGCCGACGGGGCGCTGGCCGGGCTGCTGGACCAGGAGACGCACTTCGGCACGGCCGCGCCCGAGCTGGTGGAGCGGTACGGCCCGCGGGTGCTGGCCGCGGCCGGGGTGCTCGACGGCTTCGCCGTGGTGAACGACGCCGACGTCATGATCGACCCGGACGAGTGCGACCACGACCTCGACCGCGAGGACGAGTGGCTGGAGGCCGTCCTCGACCTGCTGCCGGAGATGGACGTCCCGCCGATCGCCAGGGAGTTCTCGGCGATCCGCGACCTGGAATACGTCGCCGACTGGCCCGCGGCGCTCGCCCTGCTGTCGCGCCCGCCGCTCCGCTCGGTCCTGCACCCGCTGCGGGTCCTGGTCGCGGGCGAGGTCGTGGAGGTGCCCTCCTACACCGCCTGGTGGCTGTCCACCCATCCGGTGCTGGGCGGCAGGCGCCCCACCGAACTGCGGCTCCCGGCCGGCGACCCGCTGCTGTTCGGCCTGTACGGCGAGGCCCCCGCGGGCCTCGACGAGGCCGCGCTGGCGATGATCGGCGTCCGGACCACGCTGCCCGACCTCCTCGCCTCGCACGGCGGCCCCGACGAGCTCCTCGAACTGCTCGCCGACCCCTCGATCGAGGTGGACCGCGCCCAGCTCCGGGCCCTGTGGGTGGCGCTGGCCGCTGTCGACCCCGCCCGCGTCGCGCCGCCGCGCGCGGTCCGCGCCGTCCTCGACGGCGAGATCGTCGTCGCCGACGTCGAGGACGGCCGACTGCTGTCCGGCGGGGCCGGGGGCGAGGCGGGCGAGCCGGTCGTGGTCGAAGCGCCCGACCTGCTCCCGCTGGTCGCGGACCGGCCGCTGGTCCTGGCCCCGTTCGACCTGGCCGAGGCGCTGTCGGAGCTGCTCGACCTGCCGCTGGCCGGGGAGGAGGCCACCGGTGAGGTGACCTCCGCGGGCACGGTCCGCGAGGTCCCGCCCGCCGTGCGCTCACTGCTGCCGGGCGCGCCCACGACCTACGTGGAGCACGAGAAGCTGCTCGTGGACGGCGTCCCCGCCGCCTGGCGGTTCTTCGAGGGCGCGGTGCACGCCGCGGGCGTGGAGGGCCTGGCCCGCGGGCTCGCGTGGGCGTCGGGCCAGTGGGGCGACCGGCTGGCCGCCGCGGCGCTGCTGCGCGACCCGGCCGCGGTGCCGCTGCTGCTGGCCGAGGCCGACCTGGACAGCTGGACCGCCTCGACCGGCTGAGCCCCGCCGGCGGAGCGGTGTCACCCGGCCGCGGCCGTGCTCCTCGCGGCCGGTGCGGGTCACCGGGCGGCCCGGGCGCGGGTCACCGGGCGGCTCCCGGGTGGTCGGAGGGCGCGGTTCCCGCCGGGTCAGGGGGTCGGCGGCGTGGGGGAGACGGGCGGGATCGCCGTCGCGGGCTCGACCTGCTCCTCGGCGGGCGGCGGTTCCCTGCGGTCGCGGCGCCGGACATACCACAGGCCGAACAGGCCGCCGCAGATGCCCGACACGCAGGTCCAGATCCACCAGCGGTGCCCGGGGTCCGGCTGCACGATCAAGAGCACGGCCAGGGCCACCGCCCACAGGCACGTGCCCGCGAGGATCGTGGCCGTGTCGTTGGTCTTCAACGGCCGGAGATCCGGACGGCTAGGCAGGTTCACACGATCCAGCCTAGGCGACGGGCTCTCACTACCCGCAAAACGGCCCTGTGAGGGCGCGGATCGATCTCGAAACCATCACCATCGTGGCCTGGGCCTTCCGATAGCGGATGCTCGCTGCCACCCTGCGTCCGTGAGTGACACCAAAACCTCCCAAATAAGCGCACTTGACCGTTTCTTTCACATCTCTGACCGTGGTTCGTCGGTGGGCCGGGAAGTCCGCGGCGGTCTGGCCACCTTCTTCACGATGGCCTACATCGTGGTGCTCAACCCCCTGATCATCGCCACCGTCAAGGACGCGGACGGCCAGTTCATCGGCGACGGGAGCGTGCCCAACGTGCCGCTGGTCGCGGCCGGCACCGCTTTCGTCGCCGGTCTGCTCAGCATCCTGATGGGCGTCATCGGCAAGGTCCCGTTCGCGATGGCCGCCGGTCTGGGCCTCAACGCCTTCGTCACCTACGGCATCGCCTCGCAGATGTCGTGGGAGTCGGCCATGGGCCTGGTCTTCCTGGAGGGCGTGATCATCGCGCTCCTGGTGCTGACCGGATTCCGCACGGCGGTCTTCAACGCCATCCCGCCCCAGCTCAAGACCGCGATCAGCGTCGGCATCGGCCTGTTCATCGCCCTGATCGGTTTCGTGGACGCCGGCTTCGTCCGCAAGGCGCCCGCCGTACCGCTGGAGCTCGGCATCGGTGGCAACCTGACCAGCTGGCCGATCTTCGTGTTCGTGGTCGGAGTGCTGACGATCGCCGTGCTGGTGGCCCGGAAGGTGAAGGGCGCCATCCTGATCGGCATCCTCAGCACCACGGTCCTCGCGGTCGTCGTCGAGGCCATCGGCAAGATCGGCGGCTCGGGGACGCCGGACAGCCCGAACCCCTCGGGCTGGCGGCTCGTCGTGCCGGAGCTGCCCAAGGAGATCTTCGGGTTCAGCAACCCGCTGGTGCTGTTCAAGGAGTTCGACCCGTTCGGCGCGTTCGGCTCCGTCTCGGTCATCCTGGCTCTGCTGCTCGTCTTCACCCTGCTGATCACCGACTTCTTCGACACCATGGGCACGGTCGTGGGCGTCGGCGGCCAGGCCGGGCTGATCAAGGAGGACGGGACCATGCCCAGGACCCGCGAGATCCTCCTCGTCGACTCCATCGGCGCGGCGGTCGGCGGCGCGGCTTCCGTCTCCTCCAACACGACCTACGTCGAGTCGGCGGCGGGCGTCGGGGAGGGCGCGCGCACCGGTCTGGCCAGCGTGGTCACCGGTGTGCTCTTCCTGCTGGCCATCTTCGTCTCGCCGCTGGTCGCCGTCGTCCCCTACGAGGCCGCCACTCCCGCGCTGGTCATCGTCGGCTTCCTGATGATGACCGCGATCCGCGAGATCGACTTCACCGACTACGAGATCGCCATCCCGGCGTTCCTCACGATCGTGCTCATGCCGTTCAGCTACTCCATCGCCAACGGCATCGGCGCCGGCTTCATCAGCTTCGTCCTGATCAAGGTGGCCAAGGGCAAGTCCCGTGAGGTCCACGCCCTGATGTGGGTGGTCGCGGCCCTGTTCGTCCTGTACTTCGCGCTCGGGCCCATCAAGACCCTGCTCGGTCTGGGCTGAGCGCACGAGGCCGTCATGGCGATCCGCGAGGACCGATCGCCATGACGGCCTCGTGCCCGGCGTCGCCCACGGGCCCGCCGGCCCGCGCGGGAGCGGCGGCGGAGCCCCTGCCGGCAGCAGAGACCTCACGGAAGGTGATCGTTTCATTGCGCCAGGCGACGAGAAGGGGTGGACGTACACTGTGGGTCGGTCCTCCGCCGTGCCGCCTCCACCGGCTCCTGCCTGCGGGGACGTCACGCCGAGGTTGGGGATCGCCGCCCGGTCTGTCACGCTGTACGGCTCGCGCCAAGAAAACTTTGCCCGGAGGGAATCCCGTGAGACCGTATATAGTTAGCAAAGGTAATGACTTATGCTAACGAACAATCCAAGGAAGGACCCCGTCGCGAACCTGCGAAGCGACGCGGGTCTGGCTTCGGCGCTGCGCGTGTCACTGGCACGACTGAACAGGCGCCTGCGCAGGCAGGCCGCGGGACACTCGCTGACCCCCACCCAGCTCGCGACGCTCGCCGCCGTGGAACGGCATTCAGGGATAACCCCCGGCGGATTGGCCGAGCTAGAGAAGGTGCAACCGCCCTCGATGACGCGCGTGATCGCCGCGCTGGAAGAGCGGGGGCTGGTGTCGCGTACGCCGCACCCGACCGACCGGCGTCAGGTGACCGTGGGCGTGACCGAGCAGGGCTCAACGCTGCTGAAGGAGGAGCGCCGCCGCAAGGAGGCGTGGCTGACGCAGCGGCTGAAGGAGTTGACAGCCGAGGAGAGGGCGGTGCTCCGGCAGGCGGCTCCGATCCTGGAGAAGCTCAGCCGGATCTAGCCGAGCCTGAGGAACCCTGGGCCTCGGCGGCCCCGCAGGACGCCGAGGCGCACGCCGCACCGGGCACGGGGCCGAGGTGGCGGGCAAGAACACGACGGCCGCACGCCGTGCGCGCCGTACCCGGCAGGAGCCTGGGATGGCGGGCGAGGCTGCGCCGGCGGCGGCTCGCCCGGGCCGCGGCCGCCAGCGAGTTGCAGGCCGTCGAGAGCGGGACGGCCCAGGCCGTGCCCGAGGCGCGGGGCGGGATGTTCCGGTCGCTGCGCAACTACAACTACCGGCTGTTCGCGATCGGCGGAGTGGTCTCCAACGTCGGCGGATGGATGCAGCGCACCGCGCAGGACCTGCTGGTACTGGACCTGACGCACGGCAGCGCCGTCGCGCTGGGCGTGACCACCGCGCTGCAGTTCCTGCCGCTGCTGCTGTTCGGGCTCTGGGGCGGCATGCTCGCCGACCGCTACCCCAAGCGGCAACTGCTGATGGTCGCCCAGTCGCTCATGGGCATGCTGGCGCTCACCATGGGCGTGCTCGTGGTGACCGGCGCCGCACAGTTCTGGCACGTCTACGTGATGGCCTTCGCCCTCGGTCTCATCTCCTGCGTCGAGGTGCCGACCCGGCAGTCCTTCGTGGTCGAGATGGTCGGCCGCCAGGACCTGTCCAACGCCATCGCGCTGAACGCCTCCAGCTTCAACCTGGCCCGCGTGGTCGGCCCGGCCGTCGCCGGTGTGCTGATCTCCGTGCTCGGCGGCACGGGCCCGATGTTCCTGATCAACGCGATGTCGTTCGTCGCCGTGCTCGGCGGCCTGGCACTGATGCGCGCCTCGGAACTGACCGCTCCCGACCCGGTGCCCAGGGCCAAGGGGCAGCTCCGCGAGGGGCTGCGCTACGTGCTGGCCCGGCCGGACCTGCTGATGCCGATACTGCTGGTCGCCTTCGTGTCGCTGTTCACGCAGTCGTTCTCGATGTCCATCGCGCTGATGGCCCGCCAGGTCTTCGGCGCGGGCGCGTCGTCCTTCGGCCTGGCCTCCAGCATGTTCGCGGTGGGCGCGCTGGGTGGCGCCCTCATGGCGGCCCGGCGGGTACGGCCCAGCCGGAAGCTGCTGATCGGCGGCGCGGTGTCGTTCGGACTGTTCCAGATCGCCACCGGCCTGGCCCCGTGGTACCCGCTCTACCTGCTCCTGCTCATCCCCGCCGGGGTCGCGTTGATCTCCATCAACACCGCCGCCAACACCAGCGTGCAGCTCGCCTCCTCGCCGGAGATGCGCGGCCGGGTGATGGGTATCTACGTGCTGGTGTTCACCGGCGGCGCCCCGATCGGCGCGCCGCTGCTCGGCTGGATCTCCGAGCTGGGCGGTCCCCGCGTGGGGGTGATGATCGGCGGGGTGCTCACCCTGGCCGGCACCGGTGCGGCGATAATGCTGACCAGGGCGATCGGCAGGAGGTCGCGTGCGACTGTTCGTGGGGTTACCGCTGCCGCAGCGGGTGCGTGACGAGCTCGACCACGCGCTGGGACCCCACCGCGCCGCCTGGCCGGTGATCCGCTGGCCGGATCCGGCGACCTGGCACGTGACGCTGTCGTTCCTGGGAGAGGTGCCGGAGACGGTCCTGCCGGACCTGGAGACGCGGCTGGCCCGCGCCGCGTCGCGCTACGCGCCGATGACGCTGTCGCTCATCGGCGCGGGCGCCTTCCCCGCGCCCGGCCGGGCACGCGTCTTCTGGACCGACGTGCACGGCTCCCGCCCCCAGCTCGTCCGGCTGGCCGACTCCCTGGGGGCCGGGGCGCGGCGTGCCGGAGCCGTACACGCCGACCGGCGGCGGCTCCGGCCGCACCTGACCCTGGCCAGGTCCCGCGCCGACGTCGACCTGCGTCGCCTGGTCGAGGACTTCGGGCCGTTCGCCGGGAGCCCCTGGGAGGCGGGCGCCGTCCACCTGGTGAGAAGCCATCTCGGCGCCGTGGTCCGTTACGAGACGGTCGCCGAATACCCCCTCACGGCGCCGACACCCGGTGGGCGGAGCTAAGCTCCAAGGCGTGGATCGTCCCCGTCGCTGGCTGCTGCCCACGGTGCTCGCACTGCTCGTGCTGCTCGTGGTGATCGGCGCCTTGCTCTCCTAGGGCCCGTATCGAAGTCGTTCGAAGGGGCCGATGAACTGGCAGGAGCTGGAGACGTTCCTGACGCTCGCCGAAGAGCTGCATTTCGGTCGCGCGGCCGAGCGGCTGCACGTGTCGCGCGCCCGGGTGAGCCAGATGACCAAGACCCTGGAACGGCGCGTCGGCGCCCCGCTGTTCGAGCGCACCAGCCGCCGGGTGGCGCTGACCCCGCTCGGCCGGCAGTTGCGCGATGACCTCGACCCGCACCATCACGGGATCCTCGAAGCCCTGGCCAAGGCCGCGGACACGGCGCGCGGCACCGGTGGCGTCCTGCGCGTGGGCTTCTCCAGCCCGCACGCCAGCGAGCTGGTCATGACTGTGATCGAGAGGTTCCGCGGCGAGCATCCCCGGTGCGAGGTGCAGATCCGCGAGGTGCACCTGTCGGACCGCTTCGGCCCCCTGCGCCGGGGCGAACTCGACATCCAGCTCATCGAGCTGCCCGTGGACGAGCCCGACCTGACCGTGGGGCCGGTGCTCCTGCGCGACCTGACCGTGCTCGCGGTCTCCGGCGGGCACCGCCTGGCCGGCCGTACCGCGGTCTCGCTGGAAGACCTCGTCGACGAGACCGTGTTGATCATCGACGGTATGTCCGGCTACTTCAGGGAGCGGCACTTCCCCGAGCGCACCCCGGGCGGCCGGCCCATCCGCTATTCGACGAGCACGACGTACTGGCAGGAACTGCTCGCGCTCGTCGCAGCGGGCGAGGGCGTCACCATCGCCGCCGCCCAGGGGGCCCGGTACTACCCTCGACCCAACCTGGTCTACGTCCCGATCGAGGACGCTCCGCCCCTCGAGTACGCGCTGCTCTGGCGTACGGCCGGCGTCTCCGCCAAGGGCCTGGCCTTCACCCGGGTGGCGGCGGAGGTGTCCACGGCCGCCCACGACTCGGGCTCCAGGTAGAACTCGGGCGATTTCTCGTGGCTCAGGGGAGGGCCCGACCGCTCCGGCGCCGGCAGCAGCGCCTCCAGCGCCGCCCGCTGCGCATCGGTCAGGTCGAACCGCCTCATCGCCGTCAAGGTGGCCACGAGGTCTCCGGTAGGTGGTCTGTCTTGGTCGACTGACCACCTACCGGAGACCTCACTCGTTGCCGATCTACGACCTGCCCGAAACCATCAAGCCGGCACACAGCGCAGCGACTTCGACACAGGCCCTGGCCGGCCCGCTACCAGGCGTATTCCTCGGGGGCCGTCTTGAACCCGGGGAAGATCTCGTCGAGACGGGCCAGCGCCTTGTCGTCCAGCTCGATCTCCAGCGCCTTGGTGGTGCTGTCGAGCTGGTCGAGCGTGCGCGGGCCGATGATCGGCGCGGTGACGGCCTTCTGGTGGAGCAGCCAGGCCAGGCCGACGTTCGCCGGGTCCTCGCCGAGCTCGTCGCAGAACGCCTCATACTGCTCGATCTTGTCGCGGTGCTTCTCCAACTGCTGGGTGATCATCTCCGAGGCCGACCGCCCCTTGTCGATCTTCCGGAGGATGCCGCCGAGCAGGCCGCCGGCGAGCGGGCTCCACGGGATCAGGCCCAGGCCGTAGTCCTCGGCCGCCGGGATCACCTCGAGCTCGGCCGCCCGGACGATCAGGTTGTAGTGGGACTGCTCGGAGACCAGGCCGAGGGAGTTGCGGCGGGCGGCGACCTCCTGGGCCTTGGCGATGTGCCAGCCCGCGAAGTTGGACGACCCGACGTACAGGATCTTGCCCTGCTGCTTGAGGATGTCCATGGCCTCCCAGAACTCCTCGAACGGGGTGTTCCGGTCGACGTGGTGGGCCTGGTAGAGGTCGATGTAGTCGGTCTGCATCCGCTTCAGCGACGCGTCGGCGGCCCGGCGGATGTTGAGCGCGGACAGGCGGCCGTCGTTGGGCCAGTCGCCCATGTCGCCGTAGAGCTTCGTGGCGATCACGGTCTTCTCCCGGCGGCCCCCGCCCTTGGCGAACCACCGCCCGATGATGTTCTCGGTGATGCCCTCGCCCTTCTTCCAACCGTAGACATTGGCTGTGTCGAAGAAGTTGACGCCCAGCTCGTGGGCATGGTCCATGATCGCGAAGGAGTCGTCCTCCGAGGTCACGGGGCCGAAATTCATCGTGCCCAGGCACAGGCGGCTGACCTTCAGGCCGGTACGGCCAAGCTGCGTGTATTCCATGTGCCCACACTAAGGACCTGGAGTGCGCTCCAGGCGAGTACGGCTTCCGGAGTGGCGCCGTACGGGATCCGGCGACCGGGGCGGCCCCGCCGCCCGCCGCCGCGCGGGACCGCTGCTCCCTCCGGCGCGGCGCGCTGGTCAGGCCGCCGGTCCTATCGCGGCCGCGTGGCCCGCCGCCCCGCTTTCGGCAAAGCAGAGGTGACCTTGGTGCGGACAAGAGGCTTCCGCGGCACCACCGGCCCCCGCCGTCAGGGCATGATGACTGAATGGGGAGTAGGCCGGGCAATGTCATGATTCGCGTGCTCGCGGTGGCCGTGCTGGCCGGGACGGCGGTGTTCACCGGGTCGGGAGCGTGGGCGGACGATGACTCGCCCCTGTTCACCTTCAAGGACAGGCGGATCAACGAGTCGAGCGGTCTGGCGGTCTCGCCGACGCACAGGAACGTCTACTACACCCACAATGACAGCTCGGCCGGGCCGGTCTTCTTCGCCGTGGGATCCAGCGGGCGGACCCGCGCGACGTTCACCCTGCAGGGGGCCGAGGCCCGCGACTGGGAGGGGATGGCCGCCTCCCGGGACCCGGCGACCGGGGCGGGAGTGCTCTGGTTCGCCGACATCGGCGACAACTTCGACGGAGCCTGGCCCGACATCTCGGTCTACAAGGTGGCGGAGCCCACCACGCTGCGCGACGCCGTCATCCCCGCCGTGCGCTACCGGTTCCGCTACGAGGACGGCGGGCACAACGCCGAGGGCGTCATGGTGCACCCTCGCACGGGGCGGCTCTACATCGTGAGCAAGCAGTTCGCCGGCTCGGTCTACGCGGCCCCGAAGCGGCTGCGCACCGACAAGGTCAACGTGCTCCGCAAGGTCGGCTCCGCGCCCATCATGGCCACCGACGCCGCCTACGCCCCCGACGGATCGAGTTTCGTGATCCGCACCTACTTCTCCGCCACGGTCTACCGCGCTCCGGGAGACCAGATCGCCCGGGTGACGATGCCGCCTCTGGAGCAGGCCGAGTCGATCGCCTACACGGCCGACGGCAAGGCGCTGCTGACCGGCAGCGAAGGGGCCGGCAGCCCGGTCTACCGGGTGCCGCTGCCGGCCAGGGTCCTGCAGGAGACGGCGCCCAAGCCCACCCCCACGCCGGTGGCCAGCAGGGGCGCCGGCCGTGGCACCACGCTGGTGGCCGACGCGAAGGCCGACGAGGACGCCGACGCCGGGGTGCCGGGCTCGGCCGTGGCCGTCTGGCTGGCGGTCGCGGCGGCGGCCACCGGCATGATCACCTTCATCGCCCGTCGCACCCGTTAGACGGCTCGGGCCGCTGCCCGCCGCCGGCGGCGGGGAGGCGTCGCAACCAAACAGCGACCCGCGCCCGGCATCCTTCATGCCATGCGCGATCAGAGTCCACCGTCCGGCCCGCACCGTCCACCGGGCGTCAACTGCCCGGAGTGCGGCACGGCCCTCACCGGCGGTCACGGCCGTTGCCCGCGCTGCGCGCTGCCGCTGCGGGGACCTGTGGCGGCCGAGCTGTGGCAGCTCGACAGGGCGCTGGCCGGGCTGCGGGCACAGGAGGCGGACCTCCTGGCCAGGCGCGAGCGGTTGCTCGGCCTGCTCCGGGCGGAGCGGCCCGGCCCGGCCGGGAGCGGTCCGGGCGTACGGCACGCGGAGGCCGGAGCGGGTCCCGGGCGGGCTCCGGCGGAACCTCCCCGGGCGGCCTCCCCGGGGCTCCCCGGCACGCCGTCGGAGGACGCGCCCGGTCCCGGGCGGCCCGTCCCCTCCGCAGCGGCCCAGTCCGGCCCCCCGATGCCCGGCCGGCCGGGGGTCCCCGTGCCCGCCCTGCCCCGGGCCGCCGCGCCCACGTCACCCGGACCTTCCGGGGGCGTCGCGCCGCGGCGGGAATTCTCGCCGAAGGCCGTGCAGAACCTGCTGCTCGTCCTCGGGGGCCTGCTGCTGGCCGTGGCGGCCATCGTCTTCACCGTGGTCAACTGGGGGCAGATCGGCATCGGCGGGCGGGCGGCGATCCTCGCCGGGATCACCGTGCTGACTCTCGCCGCGCCGAAGCTCCTGGTGAAGCGGGAGCTGACCGCCACCGCCGAGACCGTCGCGGTGCTCGGCGTCACGCTGATCCTCCTGGACGGCTACGCCGCCCGGCGGGTCGGCCTGGCCGGGGTCGACGGCATCGGCGGGCTCGACTACGCCGCCCTGCTGACCGGCCTGGCCGCGCTCTTCCTGGCGGGATACTCGCGGCTGCTCCCGCTGAGGCTGCCGGCGCCGATGGCGGTCGTGCTCGCCCAACTGCCCCTCCCGCTGCTCGCCCTGGGCCAGCCGGCCCCCTGGATCACCCCCGCCCTCGCGCTGACGGCCGCCGCCGACGCCGCCCTCCTCGTGTTCGGCCGCAGGCCGGGCAGGGCCACGACGGCGCCGGAAGGCGTGGGCCCGGAAGGGCCGGGGAACGGCGCGACGGCGATGCCTGGCGGCGCCGGCGGTGGCGGGCCCGTGGCGGCGCCGGAAGGCGTGGGCCCGGAAGGGGCGGCGGCGGGGCCGCCCGGCGCGGGCGTGAGGGGGCCCGTGGCGGAGCCGGGGCGCGTGGCCGGGGTCCGGGCGACGGCGGGGTTCTGTTTCGGCCTCGTGTGGACGCTGGGCGTGGGCTACGGGGCGCTGGACTCCTACCTGGGGCTGACCGTCCCCTTCGGCGCCGATCCCCTGACCGGTGCGCCGGTCAAGGGGGCGCTGCTGGTCCTGCTCGCCGTGGTCGGCGTGGCCGTCGCGCCCCGGGTGGGCGTGGGCCGGCTCAGGGGGCTGACGGCCGGGTCGGTGCTCGCGCTGACCATCGGCCTGGCCACCTCGGTCTGGCCGCTGCTCCCGTCCAACTGGTGGACCGTCCCGCACACCGTCGCCGCGCTGGCCGTCGCGGTGGCCGCGCTCCGTCTGCCGGGTCTGAAAGACCCACGGGTCCGCTCGGCCGGCGCCGTCTCCGCCGGAGTCCTGGCCGCGATCACCGCGCTCCCGTACCTGCCCGTGGTGATCGTCACACTGCTCGCGCCGTTCAACCGGCTGGACAGGGTCTGGGCGGGTGCACACGGGCCCGCCGGAGACTGGTGGACCTCGCCGATCCCCGAAGGCGTGGCCGTGCTCGGGCTGCTGACGGCGGCCCTGGCGGTGGCGGCCCGCCGGGGACCCGCGTCCCTGTGGCCGGTTGCCCTGGCCGTCGGCACGGTCACGGTGGCCGTCACCCCGGCCGCCGCCGGCTGGAGCCACGCGGTGGATCTCGCGGTCCTGCTGGCCCTGGCCGTCGTGTCCGTGGCCTGCCTGACCCTGGCCCGGCGGCCACGGCGGGCGTGGGCCTTCACGGTGACGGCCGGGGCGGTCGCCGCGCTGGCCGTGGCCACCGCGCTCGCCGAGCGGACCACCACGTACGCGGCGCTCGCGGTCCTGCTGGCCGCGTGCGGCCTGGCGACCTTCACCGCACGGGTGCCACGGGCCGCCGCGGCCGCCCTGGCGATGGCGGTGCTGTCGGCGACCGGCCTGATCTGGGCGGTGACCGTCGGGACGGGATGGCTGCCGGTACACGAGGGGCTGGCGCTGGCGCTGGCCGCAGGCGCGCTGCCGGCCGGCCTCCTCGCTCTCCGCCGGTGGCCCGGCCCGGAGGCGGCCACGGTGTCCGGACCCGGTGGGACGGTCGCCGAGCCCGGGCACAGTGAGATGGCCGCCGAGCCCGGGCCCGACGGGGCCGCCGGTGGATCGGTCGCCGAGCACGGGGCCGCCGAGCGTGGGACGGCCGAGGCTGGGGCCGTCGGTGGATCGACGGCCGGAGGTGGGATCGCCGGGGCTGAGGCCGTTGGTGGACCGGTCGCTGGGGACGGGGCCGCCGGTGGATCGGCGGCCGGAGGTGGGACGGCCGGGGGCGGGGCCGTTGACCCTCGGAGGGGGACGGGGCTCGTGCTGGGGGCCGTGCTCGCCGCGCTCGCGCTGCTCCCCATGCATACCGCCCTCGCCGAGATCCTCAGGTTCTACCGGCCGCTCACCCTGCCGTGGACCGCGCTGGACGTTCCCGCCGGCCGCCACCCGCTCCTCGTCGTGGTCGCGCTTGTGGTCGCGGCGGCGGCGGTGCTGCTCTCCTGGCAGGTCGCCGGGGGAGGCGGCGCGTTCCGGGCCGGGCTGGCGGCCTGGCCGGTGGTGGTGGTGACCCTGCCGGTCTCGGTCGGCCTGCCGTACGGGCTGGAGGTGGGGCTGTTCGTCGCGGGGCTCGGCCCGTCGGCGTGGGCGGCGGCGCGGAGCCGTACGGACTGGGCGCTCGGTGGGGCGGCGGCGCTGTGGACGGCCTCGACCGCGCTCTCCTGGGCGCTCATGAGCAGACCCGCGACGCTGATCGCGCTGCCGGTGGTCGCGGCGGTCGCGGCGGCGGCCGCCTTCCGGGGGCGGGCGCGGGCCGTGCGGGTCGCCGGCGCGGGGCTGGCGACGGCCCTCACCGGCGGCGAGGCGCTCGCCGCCGGGCTGGCGCTGGAGTGGCCGGTACGGTACGCGGCGTTCGGCGTGCTCGCCGTGGCCTGCCTGGCGGCGGCCGTGGCGGGCGGGTTCCGGAGGGCGACGCCCGCGATCGGGGCGGAGACGGCCGGCTACGCCCTCGCCGCCGTGGGCCTGTGGCTCGGCGCCGCCGACCTGCCGCTGGCCGGGCTGGCCTGCGCGGTCGTCGGCGTGCTGATGGCCGGTACGGCGCTGCGGCCCGACCGGCGATGGGCCGGATACGTGGGGACCGGTTTCCTGCTGGCGGCCTCCTGGCTGCGCCTGCTCGCCTCCGACGTCACCGTCGTCGAGGCGTACACGGTGCCGTTCTCGCTGGTCCTGCTGGCGTTCGGCTGGTGGCGGGCGAGGGGCCGTGAGACGTCCTCGTGGGTCGCCTACGGCTCCGGGCTCGCCTCCAGCCTGATCCCCAGTGTGATCGCGCTGCTCGCCGGGGCAGGCTGGATCCGGCCGCTGCTGCTCGGCGCGGTCTCGCTGGCCGTGCTGCTGGCCGGGGCGCGTTTCCGGCTCCAGGCGCCCGCGCTGCTCGGCGGTCTCACCCTGGCCGTCGTCGCCCTGCACGAGCTGGCGCCATGGATCGCGCAGATCGTCGTGATGGTGCCGAGATGGGTGCCGATGGCGGCCGGCGGGCTGCTGCTGGTCGTGCTCGGCGCGACCTACGAGGCGCGGCTGGGGGACGTGCGCCGCCTGCGGGCTGCCGTCAGCCGGATGCGCTGACCCGGCCCCTGCCGCCCGGCCGCCCCTCAGCCCGGCTCCCGGGACGGGCTCCGGCGGACGGCTTGGCGCGGCGGTAGCCCACGACGACGATCCTGCCCCGGCTGCAGGCGCCCTGCCCGTCGCAGGCTCTGACCGGCACCTGGTACAGGATCGGCCGGCCGGCCCTGGCGGTCACCGTCCCGTCGGGGCCGACCGTCACCTCCAGCCGGGGCTTCGGGGCGCCCGCGCTGTAGGTCACCTCGTCGCCCTCCGGGTCCTCCGAGTCGAGGGAGCCGCCGAGGCCGCGCCCCACCGGTCCGTACAGCACCAGGTACGGCATGCTGGGCGGCTGGTTCCGCACGGCGAGTGAGGAGGCGCAGGTGATCGAGACCGAGTCGAGGAGGTTGCCGTGGTCGGGCAGACCCGTCCCGGAGGAGACCGAGACGAACTCCATCCGGGTCGTCCACTGTCCTTGGGGGACCGTGTAGCTGCCGCTGTAGTGGCCCCATCCGTCGTTGCCGTCGGCGATGTCGGGCGAGTCCTGCCCGGCCGGGGTCTGCACGACGCCTCCGATCCTGACCCGCATGACGTCTTTGCTGTCCGGGCTCCCGGTACGGCCACGGTGCGCCAGGCTCCAGCCCAGTGTGGAGCCGGGCAAGGTCCTGATGTCCTGGCGGAGCGTGGCCACCGAGGTCCCGTTCAGCTCGGCGAACTGGTCGCCGGTGTCCGGGGGGACCGTGAAGTTCATCGGGGCGGCGCGGTTGTCCCGGCCCCAGATCTCGATGAGGCCGTCACTCGAAGAGGTGCGCCACCCGGGGACGTCTTCGCGCAGGTGCCCCTGCCCGCGCAGGCCGCCCGGCTCCTCGAAGCCCCCGCTCACCATCGTGCACTCCCCGCCCGTGCCGCTCTGCGCGGCCGAGACCGGCTGCGGGGTGAGGACGAGGGCGGGGGCGGCCAACGACGCCGCCACACCCGTCAGGAGAACGTGCAGAGGGCTCCGTGCCCCGGCATGCGACCTTTTCATATGTTTCCCCCGAAATGAATAGCCGTATCGCGTTCCGCGTGCGGACGTATTCCCGTATTCCCTGCTCAGTGGGGGTAAAGATTGCCTACATATGGGTGCGATCAATAACGAGGCGGGGCATCCCCTTCTTTTCCGGAGAGGATTGCCGTTAACTTTCGGGCATGTGCCTCCCGGTGGCCGGAGCATCCGGTTCCGTCGGCTCGCCCGTGGCGGTCGCGCTCCCCGCCGCCGGTCCTGAGCCGTTTCTCGCCGTGTGCGATCCAGAAAAAGCATGGAAAGCCGCGGCCGGTCCCGGAGAGGATGGGAATCCCACCTCTGGGAAGGTCGGCATGCCTGCCGGTAGGGTCGCGCCGTGAACATCGGGATCGTCGGCGCGGGAATCGTCGGTCTGGCGGTGGCCAGGGAGGTGGCGCGGACCCGCGGCGCCACGGTGACCGTCCTCGACAAGGAGGACCGGGTCGGAGCCCACCAGACCGGGCACAACAGCGGGGTCGTCCACGCGGGGATCTACTACCAGCCGGGCTCGCTGAAGGCCCGGCTCTGCCGCGAGGGCGTGGCCCTGCTCCGGCAATACTGCGCCGAGCACGGCATCCCCTACGAGGAGGTCGGCAAGCTGGTCGTCGCCTCCACCGCGGCCGAGCGGCCGGGGCTGCGCCGGATCGCCGAGCGCGCCCGTGCGAACGGGGTCCCCGGCATCGCCGAGCTGGACGCGCTGGCGCTGCGGGAGGTCGAGCCGCACACCGTCGGGGTGGCGGCCGTGCACTCCCCGCACACCGCGATCGCCGACTTCCCCGCCGTCGCCCGCCGCCTGGCCGCGGACGTGGAGGAGACGGGTGGTTCGGTGCTGCTGTCCCACCCGGTCCGCGCGCTGCGGGAGACCGCGGGCGGGGTGGAGGTGCTCGCCGGGCCGCGCAGGCTCCGCTTCGACCGGCTGATCGTCTGCGCCGGGCTGGGCACCGACACCGTCGCCCGGATGGCCGGGGCGGCCGGCGACGTGCGGATCGTCCCCTTCCGCGGCGAGTACTACGCGCTGGCCGGCGCCTCGAAGGACCTCGTCCGGGGGCTGATCTACCCGGTGCCCGACCCCCGCTACCCGTTCCTCGGCGTGCACCTGACCCGCAGGATCGACGGCGAGGTCCTGGTCGGACCCAACGCGGTCATGGCTCTGGCGCTGGAGGGCTACTCCTGGGGTGACATCGATCTCACCGACCTGCGCCGGATCCTGGCCTGGCAGGGCACCCGGCGGCTGGCGGCCAGGCACTGGCGGACCGGGGTGAGGGAGGTGCTCGGCTCCATGGCCAAGGGGTCCTTCCTGGCGGCCGCGCGCCGCTACGTGCCCGAGCTCACCAGGGCCGATCTGGTCAGGACCGCCGGCGGGGTCCGGGCCCAGGCGGTCGCCAGGGACGGGAGCATGCTCGACGACTTCGCGATCGACGTGCACGGCCGGGTTACCCTGCTGCGGAACGCCCCCTCACCGGCGGCGACGTCGAGTTTGGCGATCGCCAGGCATATCGTGGGGTTAACCTCTGTGTTGACCCGTTAACTGCTTTTTCATGTGGGCGAGTGAAGATAAAACCCGTGACCGACTCACCCGAAGCCCGCCTGCTGATCGTCGAGGACGAGCCGAACATCCTCGAACTGCTGGCCGCGAGCCTGCGGTTCGCCGGGTTCGGGGTGAACACGGCGGGCAACGGCACGGACGCCGTCGCCGCGGTCCAACGGCACCGCCCCGACCTCATCGTGCTCGACGTGATGCTGCCGGACATGGACGGATTCGACGTCGTACGGCGCCTGCGCGGCGGCGGCACCGACACGCCTGTGGTCTTCCTCACCGCGCGTGACGCCACCGATGACAAGATCCGGGGGCTCACGGCGGGCGGGGACGACTACGTGACCAAGCCGTTCAGCCTGGAGGAGGTCGTGGCCCGGATCCGGGCGGTGCTCCGCCGTACCGGCGCGGGAGACCTGCCGGCCCGGCCGCCCCGGCTCACCTTCGCCGACGTCGAGCTCGACGAGGAGAGCCACGAGGTATGGCGCAGGGGCAGGGCCGTGGCGCTGTCGCCGACGGAGTTCAAGCTCCTGCGCTACTTCATGGCGAACGCCGGCCGGGTGCTGTCCAAGGCCCAGATCCTCGACCACGTGTGGGACTACGACTTCCGGGGTGACGTCGGGATCGTGGAGTCCTACGTCTCGGTGCTCCGCCGGAAGATCGACAACACCGATCCCCGGTTGATCCACACCCTGCGCGGGGTCGGCTACGTCCTCCGCCTGCCGCCTTCTTCATGATTGTCAATGGGTTCCCGCTGCGGGTGAAGCTGATCGGGATCATCCTGGTCCTGCTGAGCATCGCGCTCACCCTCATCGGCATCGGCAGCGTCTCGATCATGCGCGGCTACCTGATCGACCGCGTGGACAGCCAGATGGACCTGACCATCGACGCCACGCTGCGCCGCCTGCACCGCGGAGCCGTGACGCTGGTCGGCAAGCCGCTCCCGGCCGACACCAGGCTGGAGCTCCGCAACGCCAAGGGCGGGATCATCCTCCAGCTCAGCGGCGGTGACGTGGAGGGCAAGCCCACCCCGCACGTGTCGCCCGGACAGGTGCACGGGCCGTTCGACAGTGGCGAGTGGCGGGTCCACATCAGTCCCCTGGACAACGGCAGGAGCCTTCTGGTGGCCGTGGACATGGCAGAGGTCCGGCAGATCATCGGCCAGCTCGCGCTGGTGGAGCTGCTCGGCGGCGGCGGGCTGATGCTCGCGCTCGCCGGGGTGGGCGTGGTGGTCATACGGCGGAGCCTGCGCCCGCTGGAGGAGATCGAACGCACCGCCCAGGCGATCGCGGCCGGGGACCTGAGCCGCCGCGTCCCCGACGCCGACCCGCGCACCGAGGTCGGGCGCCTGGGCCAGTCGCTGAACGGCATGCTCGCCCAGATCGAGACCGCCTTCCGCGCCCGGTCGGAGTCCGAGGCCTCGGCCCGCCACTCCGAGGAGCGCATGCGCAGGTTCGTCGCCGACGCCTCGCACGAGCTCCGCACGCCGCTGACCTCCATCCGCGGCTTCGCCGAGTTCTACCGGCAGGCACCCGACGTCGACGCCGCGCCGCTGCTGCGCCGGGTGGAGTCCGAGGCGGTCCGGATGGGGCTGCTCGTGGACGACCTGCTGATGCTCGCCCGGATGGACCAGCAGCGGCCGGTCGCCATGCGCCCGGTGGACCTGCTCGCCATCGCCGCCGACGCCATCCACGACGCCCGCATCCTCGCCCCCGCCCGCCAGATCACGCTCTCGGTGGACGGGGCCGCGCTCATCGTCTCCGGCGACGAGGTACGGCTCCGCCAGGTCGTGGGCAACCTGATGACGAACGCCCTCACCCACACCCCGGACGGCACCCCCGTCCGGATGGCGCTGTCCGCCCGGGACGGCATGGCCGTCATCGAGGTGGCCGACGAGGGCCCGGGGCTCAGCGCCGAGCAGTGCGAGCGGGTCTTCGAACGCTTCTACCGCGTCGACTCCGCCCGCGGGCGCCGCGCGCCCGAGGACGGCGGCAGCGGTCTCGGCCTGGCCATCGTCGCGGCCATCGTCGACACCCACGGCGGCACGGTCGAGGTGGACTCCGTCCCGAGGGAGGGCTCGACCTTCCGGGTGGCCCTCCCCCTGGCGGCCGAAGACGGCTGATCTCCCGGTCCCCGGTGGCCGGGCCGGGTCGTGATCCTCGGATCCTCAGCGGCCGAAGACGACTGCCCTCCAGTGGCCGGGCCGGGCTGATCCTCCGATCTCCGGCGCGGGGACGGGCGTCAAGCGCCTGTCGGCCAACTGCTGTCGGGGAAGCCTCCGGTGACCGTGCCACCGGGGAGCACCACCCGCTCGTTCTCACGCAGGCCCGCGGTGATCTCGATGTACCGGTCGCTGCGGACCCCGGTCCGCACGGCCCGCTCGACGCCGCCCTGAACGGTGACCACCGACCCTCCGCCCGCCGTGGACCGTACGGCCTGCGCCGGGAGGTAGAGCGCCTGCTCCGACTCGGCGACGGTCACCGTGACGGTGGCCGTCTGGCCGACCATGAGGCCCTTCGGAGCCTTGTCGAAGGCGACCGCGACCCCGTATCTCACCAGCCGGTCGGTGGTGGTCGCGGTGGGCGCGATGCGGGTCACCGTACCGGTGTGCTCGTCGCCCTCCCGGGTGGCCAGCGTGATCGACGCCCGCTGTCCCAGCTTCAGCTCCCCGATGTCCGACTCGGTGAACAGCGCCTCCACCTGGAGCTCGTCGAGGTCCCCGAGGGTGACGAACGCGCCGGTGCCCACGCTGTCGCCGACGGCTCCGGCCACCGACAGGACGGTCCCGTCCGCGGGGGCGACGATCCGCACGCCCGTCAGCTCCTCCCGGGCGTCCGTCAGGTCGGCCTCCGCCCGCTTCACCTCGGCCTCGGCCTGGTCCACGCTGAGCGCGCGCTCCCCGCCGGTGCCGGTGCCGCCGCTGTCCGTCCGGCCGGTGCCGCCGTCCTCCCCGGAGCGCCGGTCGGAGCCCTGGGTGGGGCTCTGCCGCGGACACGCGGTGTCCCGCGGCCCGGGAGTGCGGCCGACGGTCGGCGTGGGACTCGTGCCGGGCTCCGCGGTCGTGGCGGACGTGGGCCGGGCCGACGGGCCGGGTTCGGGGCGCTCGCTCGGCCGGGCCGTCGGGCCGGACCCGGTCGGGCCCGTGCTCGCGGGTGGGCGGCCCACCGTCGGCGTGGCGGTCACGGTGACGGTGGCCGTGGCCGTCACGGTCACCGTCGGGGCCGCCGTCACCGTGACGGTCACCGTCGGCGCGGGCTCGGGGGACCCCTCGGTGGGCGTGGGGGCGGGTGCCGGCGTGGTCGTGGGTTCCAGTGTCGGCGTCGGCGCGGGTGTCTCCGCCCGTGCCCGGGACAGCACCGGCACCGGTGCCGGTGTCCGCGCGGGCCCGAGGAAGTAGCCGGCGGGCGCGATCCCGCCTGCCGGGGCCACCGCCACCGGCCGCTCGGCCGTGGCCGCCGCGGAGGTGCGGCCCGGACCCGGGGATCCGGTCGGACCGCCCGGACCGCCGGGTCCCGCGGTGCCGTCCGGACCGGGCGTGCCCCTCCGGCCGGCCGTGCCGCTCGGGCCCGGTGTGGCGGTGGGCCGGGCCGACGCGCCCGGCGTCGCCGTGGGGACGCAGCCCGCCTGCCGGGCGGGGTCGCCCGACGTGCTCTGCTGCCGGGCCTGCTGCCGGGTCTGCTGTCCCTGGGGCTGCTGTCCCTGAGTCCGGGCCTGGGACTGGACCTGGGGCTGAGCCGGCGACGTCTGCGATGCCTGCGACGTCGCCGCGTCCTGGGCGCCGTCCAGTGCCTCGCGGGCCGCCGAGAGCTGCGCCTTGGCCACGGCGTAGCGCTCGCGTGCGGGCGCGGAGCCGATCCTGGCCAGCACGTCGCCCCTGCCGACCTTGTCGCCGGCCTTGACGTAGACCTTCGTGACCGTTCCCGATCCGCCGAAGGCCAGCTCACGGGTGCTGTCTTCCACCGTGTTGCCCGCGGCGGACACCTCGGCCGTCACCGTTCCCCGCCTGGCGGAGGCCAACTCCACCCGGGACGCCGGAGCCGAGCCCTCGTCGAGCGTGTAGATCACGCCCGCGCCCACCAGGACGAGGGCGGCCAGGGCGAGTCCTCCCGTCCGCAGAGGCTTGGGGAGATTGGTCGATCTCATGACGGACCATATTGGTCTGCTCGATTCACTCTCTCCTCACAAATCCCTGAAGGTTTCCTGCGTATCTCCGGGCGCGGCACGCGGTCTGCAGCAAACTTTCAGCCGGAGCCAGGGGTGTGTTCAAGGAAAATGCGTCAGGGTTCGGCGCTGTGAAGCTGTCGACCAAGCGCAGAGCGCTGATCGTGAACGGGACCCTCGGGGTCCTGTTGCTGGGCGGCGCGGGGATCGCCTACTCCTCTCTCGGCGGGGGAGTCTCCTCCGCCGAGACCGCGGTGCGGACCGTGTCGGTGGCCCGGAGCACGGTGGCCGCCTCGGTGTCCGCCTCGGGGGCCGTGGAGAGCGCCCGGGCGCGTTCGCTCGGCTTCGGATCGAGCGGCACGGTGGAGAAGATCTACGTCGAGGTCGGGCAGAAGGTCTCCAAGGGGCAGATCCTGGCCCGGCTGGACGACGCCTCCGCCCAGGAGAGCCTGGAGGCGGCCGCCGCCGCTCTCGACTCCGCGGACGACGACACCTCGACGGCCGCCTCCTACGCCCAGTACGTCAACGCCAGGAACACCTACCGGGCGGCCCGGCGGACCGTGGCGGGCACCGTCATCAAGGCCCCGTTCGCCGGCACGGTCACCGCCGTCAACGGCACGGTCGGCGGCTCCTCCAGTGCCTCCGGCTCCTCGTCGAGCACGTCCTCGGGCGGCTCCGGGGGGTCGGGCGGTTCGGGAGGCTCTGGCGGTTCCAGTGGTTCGGCGGGCGGATCCGGCGGCTTCATCGAGCTGGCCGACACCCGCAGGCTCCAGCTCGTCGGCGACTTCACCGAGTCCGACATCACCAAGCTCAAGGTCGGCCAGCCGGCCTCCATCCGGTTCGACGCGCTGACCGGCGTCACCGCGGCCGGCAAGGTCACCCAGATCCAGCCGACCGCCGCCACCAGCAACAACGTGGTCCAGTATCCGGTGACGATCTCCTTCACCGAGGTGCCCGACGAGGTCCGGCTCGGCCAGACGGCCACGGTCGAGGTGGTCGTCGAGCAGGCCGAGAACGTGCTCGCGGTCTCCTCCACGGTGATCTCCACGGCGGGCGGCCGGAGCACCGTGACCGTCCTGCGGGACGGGCGGCAGGTGCCCACCCAGGTCGAGGTCGGCGTCAAGGGCGACGCGCTCACCGAGATCAAATCGGGGCTCGGCGAGGGCGACCAGGTCGTCCGCCCGACGACCACCGGCACCACCCAGCAGCAGGGCGGGTTCCCCGGCCTCGGCGGCGGCGGCCGGAGCGGCGGCCTCGGCGGAGGCGGTCGATGACCGCCCCGGTGCTGTCCGTCCAGGAGCTCTGGAAGGTGTACGGCGAGGGCGACGCCCAGGTCCGCGCCCTGCGCGGGGTGTCCCTCACCGTCGAGCGGGGCGACTACGTGGCCATCATGGGCGCCTCCGGCTCCGGGAAGTCCACGCTCATGAACATCCTGGGCTGCCTGGACGTGCCGTCCTCCGGCCGCTATCTCATCGACGGCACCGACGTCGGGACGTTGGAGGAGCACCAGCTCGCCATCCTGCGCAACCGGAAGATCGGTTTCGTCTTCCAGTCGTTCAACCTGATCCCCAAGATGAGCGCGCTCGCCAACGTCGAGCTGCCCATGGCGTACGGCGGGGTCGGCGCGGCCGAGCGGCGGGCCCGTGCCCTGGCGGCCCTGGAGCAGGTCGGCCTGGCCGACCGGGTCCGCCACGAGCCGAACGAGCTCTCCGGCGGCCAGCAGCAGCGGGTGGCCGTGGCCCGGGCACTGGTCACCTCGCCTGCGCTCCTGCTGGCGGACGAGCCGACGGGCAACCTCGACACCAAGTCCACCGGTGACGTGCTGGAGATCCTCGACCGGCTGAGCGCCTCGGGCCGGACGATCGTGATCATCACGCACGAGGACGACGTGGCCGCGCACGCCAAGCGGGTCATGCGCCTGGTGGACGGCGAGTTCGTCGAGGACCGCCGCCAGGCCCCCGTCGACGGCCCCCCGCCCCGGATGCCGGAGGTCCCCGCGTGAGCTGGTTCGAGATCCTCCGCTTCGCCCTCCGCGGGCTGGCGGCCAACAAGCTGCGCAGCTTCCTGACCACGCTGGGAATCCTCATCGGGGTGGCCGCGGTGATCCTGCTGGTCGCCTTCGGCGAGGGCGCCTCGCAGAGCATCCAGCAGAACATCCAGCGGCTCGGCTCCAACACCCTCACCATCTCCGCGTCCTTCTCCGGCGGCGGTTTCGGCGGCGGCGGTGGCGGTCAGGGCGGCGGCGGGCCGCGCACGCAGGCCAGGCAGCTCACGCTGGAGGACGCCAGGGCGCTGGCCGACCGCGAGCAGGCCCCGTCGGTCAGGAGCGTGTCCCCGGTGGTGACCGCCACCGCGGCCACCGCCGTCCACGAGGGGACCAGCCACACGATCTCCCAGCTCGTCGGCACCTACCCGAGCTACTTCGAGGCCACGAACAGACCAGTCACGAGCGGCACCTACTTCGTCAACGACGACGTGCTCGCCGCCCGGAAGGTCATGGTGATCGGGCGGACCGTGGCCGAGGAGCTGTTCGGCACGGCGGACCCGGTCGGCCGGCAGGTCAGCGTCTCCGGGGTGCCGTTCACGGTGGTCGGGGTGCTGAAGGAGCTGGGCTCCGCGGGGATGCAGGACGCCGACGACGTCGCGATCGTGCCGCTGCCCGCCGTACAGCAGAGCCTGACCGGCTTCGGCGCGCTCGGCTCGATCGTCGTGCAGGCGACCGGCGCCGACACGACGGAGTCGGCGCAGGCCGAGGTGACGGCCATCCTCAACCAGCGGCACGACATCACCCCCACGGGCACCGCCGACTACCGCATCCTGAACCAGGCGACCCTGCAGGAGACCATCAGCTCGACCATCGGCGTCTTCACCGCCCTGCTCGGCGCGGTCGCCGCCATCTCCCTGCTGGTCGGCGGCATCGGCATCACCAACATCATGCTGGTCACCGTCACCGAGCGGACCAGGGAGATCGGCATCAGGAAGGCCATCGGGGCGCCCAGGAGCGCGATCCTCGGCCAGTTCCTGCTGGAGGCGACGGTGCTGAGCCTGGTGGGCGGCCTGTCGGGCGTGGCGATCGCGTTCGTCGGCAGCAGGTTCACGATCGCGGGCATCGAACCCGCGATCGTGCCGTCGTCGATCGCGCTGGCGCTCGGCGTCTCCGTGGGCATCGGCCTGTTCTTCGGCGGCTACCCGGCCAACCGGGCGGCCAAGCTCCGGCCCATCCAGGCCCTGCGCCACGAGTGACCTGTACGGCTTACCCAAGGAGACAGACATGGGCGGCAACGCGGATGAGACGGTCCCGGCCGGGAAGGTGCTGGAGACCTCCCCTTTCGCGGGTGACCTGGAGAGCGAGCTGGCGGTCCGGCCGCGGCGCGGTCTCTCCACGCTCACGCTGGTGCTCGGCGCCGGGGTGATGCTCGTCGCCGGAGTGATCGTGGGCATTCAGGCGCAGAAGGCGCTCGGCGGCCAGGCCGGCGCCTCCGGCGCCCCGGGCGCCGCCGTGCGGCAGGGCGTGGGCCCCGGCGGCTACGGCGGTCAGGGCGGCTACGGCGACTTCGAGGGCAGGCAGCAGGGCGGTCAGGGAGGTCCGGGCGGCCAGGGGGGCGGTCAGGGCGGTCCTGGGGGGACGGCCGTCGGCACGGTGCAGCGGGTCGACGGCGAGAAGGTCTACGTCAGGACCGCGGACGGATCCGTCGTCACCGTGAACACCAGTGGCGAGACGGCCGTCCGGGTGGCGCGGGAGGGCAAGGTCGCCGACCTCAGGCCCGGCGGCACGGTGGTCGTCCAGGGGAGCAGGGCCGAGGACGGCTCGATCACCGCGACCGCGATCAACGAGGGAGGCGGGCGCCGGTGACGGCCCGGTTCTCAGGAAACGTTCAGCCTGAGCTGAGCTGCGTTCCAGCAGGGTGAGCAAGCCTCATGGTTGTGCTGGAGAGAGTCGAGGCCAGGTTGCTGGTCGTGGATGACGAGCCGAACATCCGCGAGTTGCTCTCGGCCAGCCTGCGCAGGTCCGGGTTCGAGGTGGTGACCGCGGCGGACGGCCGGGAGGCCGTGCACTTCGCGGAGCGGATCCGCCCGGACCTCGTCGTGCTGGACGTGATGCTGCCCGACATGGACGGCTTCGCGGTCGCGGGGCGGCTGCGTGAGATGGGCGGCCAGGTGCCGGTGGTCTTCCTGACCGCGCGGGACGCCACCGACGACAAGGTCGCGGGCCTGCGCGTGGCCGACGACTACGTGACCAAGCCGTTCAGCCTGGAGGAGGTGCTCGCCCGCATCCGGGCCGTGCTCCGCCGTACGAGGGGAGATCTCGACCTCCCCTCCCGTCTCCAGGTCGGCGACCTGGAGCTGGACGAGGAGGCGCACCAGGTGTGGCGGTCGGGCACCGCGGTACGGCTGTCGCCCACCGAGTTCAAGCTGCTGCACTATTTCATGGTCAACACCGGCCGGGTCCTGTCCAAGGCGCAGATCCTGGACCACGTCTGGAACTACGACTTCGGGGGCGACGCCGGAGTGGTGGAGTCCTATGTCTCCTACCTCCGCCGGAAGGTCGACATGACCGAGCCGCGGCTCATCCACACCCTGCGCGGCGTGGGATACGTGCTGCGGTTACCACGTGGTGATTGAACTTTCAGCGAACACTCAGCTCCGGCTGACCTGGCCCTGAGCTTCGCTTGTTCCAATGGTCAGCGCATGACCCCCGATCACCCGCGGCCGCGCGGCAGGTCAGGGCTCGCCTCCAGCTGCGGGGGAGACGAGTCCGGTACGGCCTCCACGTGGAGCCTCGGGAAAGGCCCCATCGCTCTACCGAGTTCGCCCCCGTGACCCGGTCGAGCGGTGGGGCAAAATCACGTCTAGGGGCCTTCCCTGCGGGAAGGATCGCTCCTATGAGTGGGAGTGACGGTCTGCTTGAGGCGCTGCGGGAGCTGCGGCGCCACCTCGCCCTCGACCTGTTCCCCCTCGCGGCCGGCGACGTGGGGAGTGCCCGGCGCGCCCTGCGCGAGCTGACCGGCCAGCTCGACGACTACCTCATCCCGCGCCTGAGCGCGATCGACGCCCCGCTGCTGGCCGTCGTCGGCGGCTCCACCGGGGCGGGCAAGTCGACCCTGGTCAACTCCCTGGTCGGCGCCGACGTCACCGAGCCGGGCGTCCTGCGGCCCACCACGCTGGCCCCCACCCTGGTCACCGGCCCCGCCGACAGCGCCTGGTTCACCGCCCAGCACGTCCTGCCCGGCCTGCCCCGGGTCACGGGGGGCGGCGCCGCCGAACCGGGCACGCTCCGGGTGGTCACCGTCCCCGGCCTCCCGCCCGGCCTGGCCCTGCTCGACGCGCCGGACATCGACTCGGTCGTCACCGCCAACCGCGAGCTCGCCGCCCAGCTCCTCGCCGCCGCCGACCTCTGGCTGTTCACCACCACCGCGGCCCGCTACGCGGACGAGGTGCCGTGGGGTTTCCTGCGCGCCGCCCGGGAGCGGAGCACGGCCCTGGCCGTCATCCTGTCGCGGGTCCCGCCGGAGGCGCTGGGCGTGGTGAGACGGGACCTGGCCCGGCTGCTGGAGGCCAACGGGCTGGGCGGGACGCTCCTGTTCGAGGTGCCGGAGCTGGTGCTGCCCGAGGAGAACGCCCGGCTGCCGCGCCAGGCGGTCGAGGCCGTCGCCGACTGGCTGACCGGCATCGCGGCCGACTCCCAGGCCCGCGCCGACGTGGTCCGCCAGACACTGTCCGGCGCCCTGGAGAGCCTCGCCACCCGCGTCCCCGCCCTCGCCGACGCCGTGGACCGCCAGCACGCGGTGGCCGCCGAGCTGCGCTCGATGACCGAGGCCGCCTACGCCGGGGGGCTGGCCTCCTTCGACGAGGGCATGCTGGACGGGTCGCTGCTCCGGGGCGAGGTGCTGGCCCGCTGGCAGGACTTCATCGGGACCGGCGACCTGATGCGCTCCCTGGAGAACCGGGTCGGCCGGTTCAGGGACCGCGTGGTGGCGCTGTTCACCGGGCGGCCCGCGCCCGAGAGCGAGCTGCGCGTCGCGCTGGAGAGCGGGGTGGAGGCGCTGATCAGGGCCTCGGCCGACGGCGCCGCCGAGCGCGTGCTGGAGTCGTGGTCGTCGCATCCCTCGGGGCTCGCCCTGCTTGAGGAGACCGGGGTCGCCGGGGCCGGGCGGCTCGGCAGGGCCTCGGCCGACCTGCCCATGAAGGCGGAGGCGGCGGTCCGGGGCTGGCAGGAATACGTGCTCGGCCTGGTCCGCGAGGAGGGAGCCGACCGGCGGACCACCGCCCGGCTCACCTCCTACGGGGTGAACGGCGCGGGGCTGCTGCTGATGCTCGCGGTGTTCGCCTCCACCGGCGGCCTGACCGGCATCGAGCTCGGCATCGCCGGAGGCACCAGCGTGCTGAGCCAGAAACTCCTGGAGGCCGTCTTCGGCGACCAGGCCGTCCGGACCCTCACCGTCAAGGCCCGCACCGACCTGCGGGCCCGCGTCGCCGCCCTCCTCGGCGCCGAGGCGGCCCGCTTCACCGCCCTCCTCGACGCGGTCCAGCCTCCCGAGGACGCCGCCCCCGCCCTCCGGGCCGCCGCGCACGCCGTACGGGACCACCAGCGGGAGATCCCGGCCCCGGGCCGCCGGGCCGGGCTGCCGGCCGGGGAGCGGCAGGAGCGGCTGCCCGCCACGCCCGTCAGGCTCACGCTCCCGTCCGGCGGCGCGGACCCCGCCCCGGACCCGCTGGAGCGGCCCCCGGGCGCCGTCCCCCGGACGGCCGACCGGGAGGGAGGCGACAGGTGAAACTGCTGCGGCGCGCGGGCGCCCTCTCCCTGGACGACCGGTTGACGGGGCTGGCGGAGGCCGCCGACCTGGCCGAGGGGCGGCTGGACGCCGACGCGGTGGCCGGGGCGCGCTCCGTGGTCTCCCGCGCCGGCGTACGGCGGAGCCTGTCGGTCGACCACACCGCGGTCGCGCTGGCCGGAGCCACGGGCAGCGGCAAGTCCTCGCTGTTCAACCTGCTGTCCGGCACCGGCCTCGCCACGGTGGGGGTCACCCGCCCGACCACCTCGACCGCCCAGGCCGCCCTCTGGGAGGGCGCCGGGGCCGGGCCGCTGCTCGACTGGCTGGAGATCCCCCGCCGCCACGAGGTGCCGGCCGACGGGGAGGCGGCCGGGCTGATCCTGCTCGACCTGCCCGACCACGACTCGATCGAGCTGGCGCACCGGCTGGAGGTGGACCGGCTGGTCGAGCTGGTCGACCTGCTGGTGTGGGTGCTCGACCCGCAGAAGTACGCCGACGCGGCCGTGCACGAGCGGTATCTCCGGCCGCTGGCCCGGCACCGGGGCGTCATGGTCGTCGTCCTCAACCAGATCGACCGGCTGACCCCGGCCGCCGCCGAGCGGTGCCTGAAGGACCTGCGGCGGCTGCTCGACGAGGACGGGCTGGCCGGGGTGCCGCTGGTCGGCGTCTCGGCGCGCACCGGCGCCGGCCTGTCCGAGCTGCGCTCCCTGCTCGCCTCCCGGGTCGCCGACCGGCGCTCCTGGGCCACCCGCCTGGCCGCCGACGTCGGCACGGCCGCCGACACCCTCCTGCGGGCCTCCGGCGGTGCGGACGGGCAGGCGCCGGAGGCGTCCGCGGACGCCTCCGCCAGAGCCCTGACCGCCGCGCTGGCCGAGGCGGCGGGGGTGCCGGTCGTCGTCGAGGCCGTGGCCAAGGCCCACCGGCACCGGTCGGTCGCCGCCACCGGCTGGCCGCCGACCCGCTGGATCCGCAGGCTCCGGCCCGATCCGCTCCGCCGCCTCCGCCTGGGCTCCGCCGAGGCCCAGGGCTCCGGCGGGCTGGTGGGGCGGACCTCGATCCCCGTCGCGACCGCCGTGCAGCGCTCCCGGATGGACACCGCGATCCGCGAGGCCGCCGGGGCCGCCTCGGCGGGGCTGCCCGCACCGTGGGCGGCGGCCGTACGGCAGGCGGCCCGCTCGCACGGGGACGAGCTGGAGGACGGCCTCGACCGGGCCGTGGCCACCGCCTCGCTCGGCGCGGCCCGGCGGCCCGCGTGGTGGCGGGTGGCCGGACTGGCGCAGTGGGCGGTGACCGCGGCCATGCTGGCGGGCGGGCTGTGGCTGCTCGGCCTGCTCGGGATGGACTACCTCCGGCTGCCGCAGCCATACCTGCCGACCGCGGGCGAGCTGCCCTGGCCCACCGCGCTGCTGGTCGGCGGGGCCGTCCTCGGGCTGGTGATCGCGCTGCTGTGCCGTGGGACCGCCTGGCTGGGCGGCCGGCGGCGGGCGCGCAGGGCGGGCAGGGCGCTGCGCGCGAACGTGGACCAGGTCGCCCGCGAGCTCGTGCTGGCGCCCGTGAGCGAGGAGCTGTCCCGCTACCGCCGCTTCACCGAGGCGGTCACGGCGGCCCGGGACGGCGACGGCGACCGGAGTCCCACCGGAGCCTGATCACGGGTCGGGGGCCGCGTCCCCGTCGCGCGCACGCGGTGTGACCGGCCCGGAGTGCCATCCGGCTCGGGTGTGAGCCGGCTCGGGTGTGACCCAGCTCATACACGGTCGTTGTCACGGATTCTCCCGGTCGCCGGTTCGGAGGGGTGACGGAAAGGGAGAAGGAAATGGCACCTCACATCGTGGTCCTCGGCGCCGGCTACTCGGGGCTCGTCGCGGCCAAGCTCGTGGCCAGGCGGACGGAGGCCCGGGTCACCCTGGTCAACGCGGGCGACCGGTTCGTCGAGCGGGTCCGGCTGCACCAGCTCGCCGCCGGTCAGCGGCTGCGGGACCTGCCGTTGAAGGGCCTGCTCGAAGGGACGGGGGTCGAGCTCGTCGTCGACCGGGCGACGGGGATCGACCCGGCGGGCCGGACCGTACGGCTGGCGCACGCGCCGCGGGGCGTCGGCTACGACATGCTGGTCTACGCCCTGGGCAGCCAGGCCGACCTCGGCTCCGTCCCCGGCGTCGCCGAGCACGCCCACACCCTCGCCGCCCCCGACCAGGCGGCGCGCCTGCGGGACCGGCTGCGCGCGGGCGGGACGGTCACCGTGGCCGGGGGCGGGCTGACCGGCATCGAGGCCGCCACCGAGCTGGCCGAGGTCCACCCGGGGGTGAAGGTGCGGCTGGTGACCGGCGGCGTCCTGGGCGACGGGCTGTCCCGGCGCGCGCAGCGGTACCTGCGGAAGGTCTTCCACCGCTCCGGCATCGAGGTCAGGGAGAACGCCCAGGTGACCGAGGTCCGCGAGGACGGCCTGGTGCTGGCGGGCGGCGGACGCCTCAGCGCCGACACCGTCGTGTGGACCGCCGGCTTCCGGGTCCCGGACCTGGCGCGCGAGGCCGGATTCGCCGTCGACGGCCGGGGCCGCATGATCGTGGACGACACGCTGCGCTCGGTCTCGCACCCGGAGGTCCACGGGGTCGGGGACGCGGCGGCCGTACGGAAGCAGGACGGGCAGGAGCTGCGCATGGCGTGCGCGACCGGGATACCGTCCGCCCAGCACGCCGCGCGGGTGATCGCCGACCGGCTGGCCGGCCGCGAGCCGCGGCCGCTGCGCTTCCGGTACTTCAACCAGTGCGTCAGCCTCGGCCGGCGCGACGGGCTCATCCAGTTCGTCCACGGCGACGACAGCCCGCGTGAGGCCGTGCTCACCGGCAGGCCGGCGGCGCTGTACAAGGAGGCCATCGTGCGGGGCACGATCATGTGCATGCGCAACCCGTCCATACCGGCCTCCCTGTAGCCGGGGCGGGGCGTCCGGAGGGGACGCCGGCTATCCGGTGGCGGTCCGGGATGCCCCGAGGGCGTGCTGGGAGCCGGCCTGGGGTGTTTCGAAGGCGCGCCGGTAGTGGGTGGGCGTGACGCCGACGTGGAGGGTGAAGTGGCGGCGCAGATTGGCCGCCGTGCCCAGGCCGCTGAGCTCGCTGACCCTCTCGATCGGCAGGTCCGTCTCCTCCAGGAGGGACTGCGCGCGGGCCAGGCGCTGGTTGAGGAGCCACTTCAGCGGGGTGGTCCCGGTGACCGCCTGGAGGTGCCGGAAGAAGGTCCGCGGGCTCACCCCCGCCTGCTGGGCCAGGTCGTCGACAGTGAGCGGCTGGTCGAGGCGCTCGGCCGCCCACTGGAGCACCGGGCCGAGGCCGTCGTCGTCGGTGGCGGGGACCGACAGGTCGATGAACTGCGACTGGCCGCCGGACCGGTGGGCCGGGACCACCATGCGGCGGGCCAGCTGGTTGGCCACGTGCGCCCCGAGGTCGCGGCGGACCAGGTGGAGGCAGAGGTCCAGCCCGGCGGTCATGCCGGCGCTGGTGAGCACGTCGCCGTCGTCGACGTAGAGCACCGAGTCGTCGACCGTCACCTTCGGATAGCGCCTGGCCAGGTCGTCGGTGTGCATCCAGTGGGCGGTGGCCCGGCGCCCGTCGAGGATCCCCGCCTCGGCGAGCGCGAAGGCGCCGGTGCACAGGGAGACCATGCGCGCCCCCGCGTCGGCGGCCCGGCGCAGCGCCTCGACCAGGTCCGGCGGGACGGCCGCGCCCTCCTCGACGACGGCCTCCGGCACCGAGGGGACGATCACGGTGTCCGCCCCGGCCAGTCCGTCCAGCCCGTGGCGGGTCCGCAGGGAGAACCCCGGCCCGGCGGGTCCGGCCGGCCGCCCCGAGCACAGCCGCAGGTCGTACCACGGGTCGGCCAGGTCGGGCTGCGGCTTGCCGAACACCGAGCAGGCGATGCTCAGCTCGTACAGGTCCCACAGATGCATGTCGGTGTCGTCGACCACGGCTATCGCGACGGTTCCAGCACTCATGGCCGGCAAGTGTACGGCAGGAATTTTGCGGAGACGGTCAGTCCTGCCACTGTCGCCGTCCTGGGCGGGGTGCGAGCGTATTCACCGAGCGGATCGACCGCTACGACGGACCCGGACCGGCCGCCACGGCCACGGTGGTCACGGACCGGCCGGCCGCCGCGGTGGTCGCGGACCGACCGCCGCGACGGCATGGACCGGGCGGCTACAGCGATCTTGGACTGCTCCGGCGGTGACGGACCGCGGAGCGAAACCGAACAGGAGCACACGATGCACAACCCCCATTCCGGCCAGTCCCCGGTGACGGTCATCGGCCTGGGCCTGATGGGTCAGGCGCTGGCCGGGACGTTCCTCGGGAACGGCCACCCCACGACGGTGTGGAACCGCTCGGCCGAGAAGGCCGACGGGCTCGTCGCCCGGGGCGCGACCCTCGCGGCCTCGGTCCGGGACGCGGTCGAGGCGAGCCCGCTGGTGATCGTCTGCGTGTCGGACTACGTGGCCGTGCACGGGCTCCTCGCCCCCCTGGGCGACGCCCTCGCGGGCCGGGTCCTGGTCAACCTGACCTCTGGCACCTCGGAGCAGGCCCGCGAGAGCGCCGAGTGGGCGGCCCGCGAGGGCATCACCTACCTCGACGGCGCGATCATGGCCATCCCGCCGGTCATCGGCACCGCCGACGCCTTCCTGCTCTACAGCGGGCCGCGGGACGCCTACGACGCGCACGAGCCGACCCTGAAGGCTCTGGGCGCGGGCACCACCTACCTCGGCGCCGACCACGGCCTGGCATCGCTCTACGACGTGGCGCTGCTGGGCATCATGTGGGGCACGCTGAACAGCTTCCTGCACGGCGCCGCCCTGGTCGGGACGGCGAAGGTGGACGCCACGGTGTTCGCCCCCTTCGCGAACAGGTGGATCGAGGCCGTGACCGGCTTCGTGTCCGCCTACGCGGGCCAGATCGACGAGGGCGCCTACCCGGCGCTCGACGCCACCATCGACACCCACCTGGCGACGATGGACCACCTCATCCACGAGAGTGAGTCCGGCGGTGTCGGCACCGAGCTGCCCAGGCTCGTCAAGACCCTCGCCGACCGGGCGGTGGCCGAGGGCCGCGGCGGCGACGGTTACGCGGCGATGATCGAGCAGTTCCGCAGGCCCTCCGCCTGACCGCCCCGCATGCGCGCCGGGCCGCCGTGGCCGGGTGGCGCACGCGGTCGCGGCACGTGAGGCGGCGGTTCAGTCGGAGCGGACACCCAGCTCGTCGAGCCGGTTGCGCATGTCCTCCGGATCGGCGTAGACGCGGAACGCGCCGGAGCGCTCAAGCTCGTCCCTGCCGTAACCGCCGGACAGCAGGCCGATGCCCAGTGCTCCGGCCCGGCGGGCGGCCAGCAGGTCCCAGACACTGTCGCCGACGACCATGGCGTACTTGGGATCGACGCCGAGCAGCGCCGCCCCGGCGAGGAAGAGGTCGGGGTCGGGTTTGGCCCGCCGTACCAGGTCGCGGGTGACCATCGGGGTGTCCTCGGGCAGCCCCAGCATGCCGAGGGCCAGCCTGGCGGTCCTGGCGTAGCCGCTCGTGGCGATCGCCCATGGCACCCCGCGGGCGGTCAGCTCGGCCAGCAGGTCGGACGCGCCGGGCAGCGGGCGCACCGAGTCGACCTGCTCGGTGTAGGCGTCCGCGTGCGCCTGCTGCAAATCGTCGATCTGCTGCCTGGTCAGCGACAGGCCGGTCTCGCGCAGCAGCGCGGTGACGAACAGGCCGCCGCTCATGCCGATGCGCCGGTGAATGCGCCACACCGACAGGTCGATGCCGAGGCCCGACAGGGCGCTGCGCCAGGCGATGACGTGCTGGTAGACGCTGTCGATCAGCGTGCCGTCCAGATCGAACAGGAACGCGGGTCCGGGTAGCTCTGGGTAGTCCACCACTCCATTGTCGGCACGCCCCCCGGCAGGATCGGCGGAGGGGGTGAGGAGGCCGGGGGGCGGTAGCCGACCCAGCCGAAGGCGATCGGGCGGTCGGCCACGCTGTGACAACCGGTGCTCACGTTCTCGTTCACGCCCCACCGGTGCCCTTGCGGTCGGTTGGCCGAGTCGGTGCGGATGAAGATCCAGCCACGTCCCACGCCCGGCCTCTCGTCCGCGCCGACGCCGCTGCCGATGGTGCCCGGTGCGGACGGACAGGATGATCTGCGGATGGGCGGACATCACGAGGTGGCCAGCCGGTCATCGGAAATGCTGCTGGACGGTCAGGGAAAGCGCAGACGGATGGTGGGCGTTCGAAGCGGATCACGTCTTCGCTGTTCGGGGTCCCAGCAGTCTGATCGAAAGATCCAACGGATTTGGTGCTGACTTGCGGCGATACGGACAGCAGGCAAGGCGGTTCTCAGAAACCAGCTATCGCGTCATCCTCGGACCCATCACCTGACCGAGTCGGCCTGATCACCAACCTCGACGCATTGCCGTACGCCGGGGTTCGCTGCCGGCTGCTCAGCCACCGACCGATTTCGGACTACAGGAGGCCGGCGTCGCGTACCCTGTTCGCCACGTCCACGCGGCTGTCGGTGCCGAGTTTGGCGAAGATGCGGGTGATGTTGGCCTTCACCGTGGCCACGCTCACTGACAGGTCCGTGGCGATCTCGGAGTTCGAGCTGCCCTTGGCCACCTCGATCGCCACCTCGCGCTCGCGCTCGGTGAGCTGGTCCAGCTCCTTGACCGCCTGCGGCTTGTACCGGCCGGTGGCCGCCGCGATCACCTGGTGGGCGACGCTCGGTGACAGGACCGGCTCGCCCCTGGCCACCGCGCGCACAGCCTCGATCATCTTCGCCGGCGGCGTGTCCTTCAGCAGGAAGCCGTGCGCGCCGAGCCGCAGCGCGCGCAGCACCATGTCGTCGGCGTCGAACGTGGTCAGCACCAAAACGCGCGGCGGCGACGGCCGATCGAGCAGTAGCTCGGTGGTCGTGAGCCCGTCCTGGACCGGCATCCGGATGTCCATCAGGACGACGTCGGGCCGCATGTCGCGGACCACGGTCATGGCCTGCCTGCCGTCCGCTGCGTCGCCGACGAGGTCCAGGTCGGGCTCGCCGCCGAGGATGAGGCGCAGCCCCGTGCGTACCATCGGGTCGTCGTCCACGATCACCACTCTGATCACGGATCAAGCCTCCCACGGCAGTCGTACGTCGAGGATGAAGCGTCCGTCCTGGACCGCGTGGCTCAGGGTGCCGCCGGCCATCCGGGCCCGCTCGGCCAGCCCGACCAGGCCCAGCCGCCCGCCGGGGCCGGACGAGGCGGCGTATGGAGCCGGGTTGCTCATCCGGATCCGTAAGCCCTGGCCCGGTCGTCCGCAGAGCTCGGCCCTCACCCGGCTGCCCGGCGCGTGCTTGCGCGCGTTGGTCAGCGACTCCTGCACGATCCGGTACGCGTGCCGCCCCGTCTGCGCCGGCAGCAGCTCGCGCCCGTCGATGGTGTCGGCCACCTCGACCTGCTGCCCGGCCACGCGTACTTCGTCGAACAGGGCGTCCAGGTCGGCCAGGCTCGGCTGCGGGTCCTCGACGCCGCCGTCGCGGCTCAATGTGCCGAGCACGGTGCGCAGCTCATTGAGCGACTGATGTGCGTTCTCCTGTATCGCCTGGGCCGCCTCGCGGGTCTGCTCAGCGGTGAGGTCGGTGCGGTGTGCCAGACCGCCCGCGAGCATGGCCAGCAGCGAGATCCGGTGCGCCAGCACGTCGTGCATCTCGTGGGCGATTTTGACCCGTTCGGTTAGTCTGGCCTGCTCGATGCGGTGCGCCTGCGCCTCGAGCGCGGCCTCTCGCTGCGAGGCGGCCAGGTCGCGCCGCGCGCGCAGGTAGAGGCCGAAGGTGGTCAGCCCGCCGACGATCACGCTGCCGGTTACGATGGTGACGCTCGTGATGGAGATGACCTTGAGCCGGTCGGCGCTCCGCCACAGGATCTGCGCCGCCGGGCACAGCCACATGGCGAGGGCGACCGGGACGATCTGGCGCCAACGGCGATGCGTGCACAGGGAGACGTAGGTGACGTACGCGGGGCCGGCCGCCGTGGTCGAGTAGAGGGTCAGGAGTGCGGTCGCCAGCGCGACCTTCCAGGGGAAGCGGTGCCGCCATCGCATCAGCGCCAGACCGGCCCCGAACAGGGCCAAGTCCAGGGCAATCTGGGCGAGGCCGGGGGCGACCTCGCGGTTCACGGCTGACAGGATCGAGATCCCGCCGGCGAACAGCGCAGGCACAGTGGCGCAGAGGTAACGCAGAGCCTCGCCCCGGCTCTTTCCTTTCACGCCCGACTCATCGACGCCCCACTCATCCACCCCTGGCTCATTCACGCCCGACAGCCTAGGGAAGCGCCGGAGCCGCCCCCAGCTACCAGGGTCCAGAACGGGTAGCCCTGGGTCTATTTCTCGGCCGGTGGCCATCGACCTGGGTCCGATGACCCGAGGCGGGGAATCCGGTGAACTAGGCCCATGATCGAATTCCGTTGCGTCAGCAAGGCATACAAAGGGGTGAAAGCCCTCGACGAGGTGTCCTTCACCGTCGAGGCAGGCAGCGTCACCGGGTTCCTCGGACCCAACGGCGCGGGAAAATCGACGGCTCTGCGCATCCTGACCGGGCTCTCGCGGCCGACGTCGGGGTCGGCCACCGTATTCGGGCGGCCGTACGCCGAACTCGCCTGTCCCGGCCGCCGGGTCGGCACGCTGCTCGACGCCAGCGCCCTGCATCCGGGGCGCAGTGGGCGGGAGGTCCTGACGCTGGGGGCGATGACACTGGGCCTGCCCCGCTCGCGCGTCGAGGAGAGCCAAGAGCTGGTCGGGCTGACCGGCAAGGAGGGCAGGCGGGCCGTCGGCGGCTATTCGCTGGGCATGCGGCAGCGGCTCGGCATCGCCCACGCGCTGCTGGGCCGGCCCGAGGCGCTCGTACTGGACGAGCCCGCCAACGGCCTCGACCCGCAGGGCATCCAGTGGATGCGCGGGCTGCTGCGCAGCCTGGCCGACTCCGGGTGCGCGGTGCTGCTCAGCTCACACCTGCTGCACGAGGTGGAGCAGGTCGCCGACCAGATCGTGATGATCGGACGCGGCCGCGTGCTCGCCCGGGGCACCGTCGCCGAGCTCGCCCGCGGTGGTGGCCTGGAGCGGACCTTCCTCGAACTGACTGCCCAAGCCGACAGGAGCGCCGCATGACCCCTACCGACATTCCGTTCACCAGGCTGCTACGGGTCGAGACCCGCAAGCTGTTCGACACGCGCAGCGGTCTCATCCTCGCGGTGAGCGCGATCGGGCTGGCGCTCGTGGCCGTCGTCGCCCGGGGCCTCACGTCGGAGCCGCGCTGGTTCACCCTGGCCGGGACCGCCGCCATCCCGCTCGGGACGCTTCTGCCCGTGCTGGCCATTCTCACGGTGACCGGCGAATGGCGGCATCGCACCGCGCTGATCACGTTCGCGCTGGAGCCCCGGCGCGGGCGGGTGCTGGCGGCCAAGTGCCTGCCGCCACTGACGGTCGCCGTGGCGGGCTGCGTGTTCGCCCTGCTGGCGGCCTTGCCCATGACCGCCGTCGCCGCCGCGGTGCACGGAGTCGAGGCCACGTGGACCGTCGCGCCCGCCAAGGTGCTGGGCTGGATCGTGACGATGGTGCTGCTGACCGGCCAGGGCCTCGGCATGGGTCTGGTGTTGTTGAACGCGCCGGCGGCGATCGTGATCTGTCTGGCCAGCACGGCCCTGTGGAGCGCTGTCGTCCGACTCGGTGACATGGGCGCGATCCTGGCGGGCTGGCTCGACCTCAACCTCACTACCAACCCCCTGATGAACGGCGGGTTCACCGGCGACGCCGCCCTTCGGCTGGCCGTGTCAGTGTCCGTGTGGATCGTCGTTCCGGTGGCCGCAGGGATGCTGCGCATCTCGAGGAAGGAGATCGGCTGACATCGGATCGCGTCCGCAGTGGGGATTACGGACCGCTAGGAACCTCTCCAGGTAGGCGGGCATGCAGAGTCTTGCCGGTCGGTCAGGTCAGGGGAATGACGCCCTTGCCAGCGAGTGCCTCGGCCAGGTGGTGAGATTCGCCGCTGGTCTCGACCATGTGTGCGTGATGCATGAGGCGATCGACGGTGGCCGTCGCCATGGCCTTGGGCATGATCGTGTCGAACCCTGACGGGTGGATGTTGCTGGTGACGGCCAGGGTTTCCAGGGTGAACCAGGCGACCCGTAGGTCGGCGTCGACGGCTTCGCGGCAGAGGGCTTCCATGAAGTGGGTCTTGCCGGTGCCGGACGGTCAGTAGGTAGGTGGGCGCTCCGCTGATGATCCGCAGCGTCGCGTCCAGACAGGCGGTCAGCGACCCGAGCGTCTGGTCCCAGGCCGGCTGCACCACTCGGAACTTCGACCAGGCCAGCCAGGCGCAAAACAATTGAGTACGGCCGCCAGCGATGCGCGGGCCCTCGCCCCAGTCCCATTACAGCCACATCCCCGGTTCAGGAATCCATGGCCGGTAAACCCGACGCCGGCCCGCCCGCCAGGACTCCTTGATCGCCGCGACCGCGCGCCGGGTGGTGCGCTCCGGCCACGAAACCCCATCACCACCAGGTCCTTGTGGACCACGTCCGCCCGGATTTCGCCGCCGGATCGCTCGATCTTCTCCTCGATCTTCGCCAGGAACGGGTCGATCGACTTGGGCCGCGGCGCTGGTTCATACGCGTTGTCGCCGGCCTCGCGCATCGCTACGTACCGCTGGACGGTCCGGGAGTGGCATCCCACCAGTTGCGCGGCCGACCAGGCGCATTTGGTCAGGTCGTAGGCGCTGAAGATCTCCATCAGCTCCCAGTCGGACTTGGTCACCAGCGGCCCCCTTCACCAGCTCGAACAGCAGATCCCTGCATCTGCCACCCAAGCTGCCAAGCGGGGAAGAGTCCGTAACCGACACGACCTTGATCAAGAGACTTACCTGACCATCGACCAGCATTTCCGTTGTCCGCCAGCCAGCACCACTATGTCCGCCCAGCCCCACGGCAACGGCCACCGATCAGCGTTTCTTATGACCGCTTACACCCGGAACTGTCGTCCTTCCGCGTCCGCCGGACGCGGTGCTGACGGAGTCACAGGCGTATCAGCGATGGGGGTGTGTCCCGACGTCGGCCGACGTCCCGGCGGTGGTCGCCGAGGCTGTCTGTCCGCGATCTGAACGTGGCTCAGGTAGCGCTGTCCGAGGTCGGTCCGGGTTTCGTGTGGAGGATGTCGCGAGCCTGGTCCGCGGCGCGGGCGATGTTCTCGGAGATGAAGTCGACGAAGCGGGCGATGTTCTCCAGGCGGGCGGCGGCCGGGGTGCCGGGGCCGAGGATGCCCACGCCCTGCCGGGCGATCTCACCGAGGTGGGCGGTGCCGCGGGCGCTGGCCATCGTGGATTGGTATATGACGTCGTCGTCGACGACGTAGCGTTCGCGGCGGCGTTCGTCGCGTTCGCGGCGGATGAGGCCCTGGCTTTCGAGGAACGTGACCGCTTTGGAGACGGATGCCGGGCTGACCTGGAGGCGGCCGGCGAGTTCGGAGGCGGTGAGGCTGCCGGCGTCGGTGGTGTAGAGGCCGGCCAGCACCCGGGCCGTCATCTTGGGCAGACCCTGTTGCATGAAGACGGTGGTGAACGTCTCCTCGTACTCGCGTACGGCTTCGGCATCGCGTCCGTGGGCCTGCGGGGGCGTGTTGGGGTCTCGGGGCGCGGCCTTTCTGCGGCGGTGGGTGCGGTGTTCGGTGGCGCGGTGGGCGAGGTCGGCGCGGTAGGCGGTGGGGCCGCCGTTGCGCATCACCTCGCGTGTGATGGTCGAGGTCGGACGGTCGAGGCGTCTGGCGATCTCGGCGTAGGCGAGGCTGTCGGCCAGTCCCAGCGCGATCTGCTGGCGTTCCTGCTGGGTGAGTCTGCCTCCCGGCATCGCGGTCTCCTTCGTGGTCTGTGGTGTCTCCACTCTAGCGTTCATTCCTGATTCATTGCAACGAACAGGGTGAGGATTGTTGCGTTAAATCCAAGGTCAGTGCAACGATTTCTCGGCTTCTACCTGCATAAATGGCGATTATGCGCAACAGTCTTGTTGCCAAATCTTTGAGTGCAACGTAGCTTTTCCATCGTCAGAAACAGCGGGCCGAAAGGGCGCGCGATGCAGAAGAAGGAGCGCACCATGCAGAAGTTCGACACCCCCGCCCCGGTCTCCGCCGTCCTCGACATCCCCGCGGGACACATCCGGTTCATCGCCGCCGACCGGGCCGACACCACGGTCGAGATCCGGCCCGCGAACACCTCGAAGAGCCGCGACGTGAAGGCGGCGGAGCAGACCACGGTCGAATACCGTGACGGCGTCCTGCGGATCGAGGCCCCGGCGGCGAAGAACCAGATCCTCGGCTCTTCCGGATCCATCGAGGTGACGGTCCAGCTGCCCGCAGGTTCCCGGGTCGAGGCGAAGGCGGCCAGCGCCGAATTCCGGGGCGTGGGACGGCTCGGCGACGTCGCCTTCGAGGGCGCGCAGGGCTCGGTCAAGCTCGACGAGACCGAAGGCGCTCGCCTGACCCTCCAGGCCGGCGACGTCTCGGTCGGCCGCCTGGGCGGCCCCGCGGAGATCAGCACCCAAAAGGGCGACCTCCGCATCACCGAGGCCGTGCGCGGCACGGTCACGCTGCGCACCGAGCACGGCGAGATCTCGGTCGGCGCCGCCCGCGGAGTCTCCGCCTCCCTGGACGCCGGCACCACCTACGGCCGCATCCACAACGCGCTCAAGAACACCGACGGCGCCGCCGCCGGCCTGAACATCCACGCGACCACCGCCTACGGCGACATCACCGCCCGCAGCCTGTGAGAGGCACCCCTCAGACGCGGCGATCCAGTCCGTTCAGTTGATTTCGTACCAGTTTTGAAGGAGTACACCACCATGTCCGTCACTCTTACCGACCAGGACCGCCCGGAGCTGCGGAAGGCCATCCAGGAGATCGTCGATGCCGGTTTCGCCGGGGTGCAGCTGCGCGTGCACGATGAGCGGGGCGAGTGGGTCGGCAGCGCCGGGGTGCGCGAGCTGGGCGAGGACGCCAAGCCGTCGACGGACGGGCGGTTCCGGATCGGCAGCTCCACCAAGCCCTTCGTCGCGACCGTGGTGCTGCAGCTGGTGGCCGAGGGCACGATCGGGCTGGACGACCCGGCGGACGACTACCTGTCCGAGTTCGGGCTGGACCGGCGGATCACGGTGCGGATGCTGCTGCAGCACACCAGCGGGGTGTTCAACTTCACCGGCGAGTACTACGACGACGGGACGGTCGCGCCGGGGATCGCCTGGCAGGGCCGGGAGTGGGTGGAGGACCGGTTCCGCACCTACCGGGACGAGGAGCTGGTACGGCTGGCGCTGTCCAAGCCGGCGCGGTTCGAGCCGGGGACGGACTGGAGCTACTCCAACACCAACTACGTGCTGGCCAGGCTGCTGATCGAGAAGGTCACCGGCCGCTCGTTCGCCGAGGAGCTGCGGCGGCTGATCCTGGAGCCGCTCGGGATGTCGGACACCGTGGCGCCGGGCACCTCGACGGAGATCGCCGGGCCGCACGCCCACAGTTACTACCGCTACGAGGAGGACGGTCAGGACAAGACGGTCGACGTCACCCGCCAGAACCCCTCCTGGATCTCCGCCGGCGGTGACATGATCTCGACCACCCGGGACCTGCACACGTTCTTCTCCGCGCTGATGGGCGGCAAGCTCCTGCCGGCCCCGCTGCTGGCCGAGATGCGCGAGCCGCACCCGAAGATCGGCTACGGCCTGGGGGTGTTCGCGCAGGACCTGGGCCCGGACGGCGGCACCGTCTTCCACCACAACGGCGGCATCGCGGGCTCCGCGGCGCTGATGTACAGCACTCCCGACGGCAGCAGGACCCTGACCGCCTCGCTGACCTATGTGGACGACGCCGCGCTGTCCCTGGCGCAGACGTTCCAGACAGTGCTGCAGAGCCTCGTCGACGAGGTGTTCTGCGGCGGGAAGGCCGCGGGCTGACGGAGCCGGGCCGGCTCATCGTGGCCGGGGCCGAGCACCGATTTCATCGACCGTCTGCAAGCGCGCCCGGGACTTCCCGGTAGGCGAGCTGATGGGCACGCAGCCGCCTGCCCGCCACCCGGGGCCCCACCCCCATCGACCCCGAATTGCTCGACGAGCTCTTCGCCTGAGCGCGACACCGAAAGACGAGGAAGTATGAAAACCCAATCCCCACCAGCGATCACGGCCACCAAGGCCTTCCGGCGAGTGGCGGTTACCGCGCTGGCGACCGCGCTGCTGGCCGGGGCGGCTGTGGCCGCGCCCGGGGTGGCCGCCGCGGACAGCAAGGTGGCCGTGTCGAAGGCCGCGGCCGGGCAGGACCGCCCGGAGCTGCAGGAGGCCATGCAGGCGTTCGTCGATGCCGGTTTCGCCGGGGTGCAGCTGCGCGTGCACGATGAGCGGGGCGAGTGGGTCGGCAGCGCCGGGGTGCGCGAGCTGGGCCAGGCCGCCAAGCCGCCGACCAACGGGCGGTTCTGGACGGGCAGCGTCATCAAGCCCTTCACCGCCACCCTGGTGCTGCAGCTGGTGGCCGAGGGCAGGATCGGGCTGGACGCCCCGGTGGCCGACTACCTGCCCCAGTACAAGCTGGACCGGCGGATCACCGTGCGGATGTTGTTGCAGCACACCAGCGGGTTGTTCAACTACACCGGCGAGTACTACCCCGACGGGAAGTTCGTGCCGGGGATCCCCGCCACCGGCGACGAGTGGCTGGACAACCGGTTCCGCTCCTACCGGCCGGAGGAGTTGGTACGGCTGGCGCTGTCCAAGCCGGCGCGGTTCGAGCCGGGCACGGACCAGAGCTATGCCAACACCAACTACACGCTGGCCCTGCTGCTGATCGAGAAGGTCACCGGCCGCTCCTACGCCGAGGAGATGAAGCGGCGGATCCTGCGGCCGCTCGGGATGCGGGGCACCGTGGTGCCGGGCGACCGGACGCAGCTGCCCGGGCCGCACGCCCACGGCTACTACCGCCACCAGGACGCCGGCCAGTGGAAGACGGTCGACGTCTCCCGCCAGAACCTGTCCCTGCTGGCCGGCGCCGGGGATCTGATCTCGACCACCCAGGATCTCCGGACGTTCATCTCCGCGCTGAACGGCGGCAAGCTCCTGCCGGCCGAGCTGCTGGCCGAGATGCGCAAGCCGTACGGGAAGCTCGGCTACGGCCTCGGGCTGTTCGCGCAGGACCTGGGCCCGAACTGCGGCACCGTCTTCCAGCACAACGGCGCCCCTCCGCACGGCTACGGGGCGCTGATGTACAGCTCACCCGACGGCAAGAGGACCCTGACCGCCTCGGTGACCTATGTGGACGACGCCGCAAGGTCCCTGGGATCGAAGTTCCCGAAGGTGGTGGACACGCTCGTCAAGGAGGTGTTCTGCGACGGGCAGACCGGGACGGCTGACGAGGCCGAACCGGTTCAGTAGACCAGGCCGAGCACCGCGGACCCGTACATCTCGAAGGTGGACTCCTTACGGTCGTGCGTCAGGTAGAGCGCGAACCGGGCCACGCCGAGCTCGGCGTGGCCGGTCCGCAGGCGCCCGGCCCGCGCGTAGGAGCGGCGCGCCCGGCCAATTTGCGTGATCTCCCACACGGCGCCGGACACGACCGACGTGCTGCGCCGGTTGCCGGCCGAGGGCTGGCAGCCCGAGCAGGGCAAGGACATCACCGCCGACGGCATCGCGCAGCTGTCGCCCTGCCTGACCGCGCACATCTCCGAAAGCGCGCAGCCTTTTTCCTTACTCTGCGTATATCGTCGTTAATTATTATATGAATTTCGGGCGGGATTCAGCTCCCTGACGACGGAGATCTCAGCGGGGTGCGGTCGAGGTCGCCGGTCAGCTCGGCGAGGGAGTCGAAGACGTGGGCGGCGCCGGCCTCGCGCAGCTCGTCGGGTGAGAAGCCGCCGGTGCGGACCGCGACACCGGGCAGGCCGAGCTTGCCGGCGGCGACGAAGTCCCAGGTGGAGTCGCCGACCGCGACGCCGGAGGTGCCCTGGACCTTCTCCAGCGCCACCCGCATCAGGTCCGGGGCGGGCTTGGTCGCCTCGACGTCCTCGGAGGTGGTCCACGCCTGGCAGTGCGCGCGGCCGTCGATGAGGTCGAGGAAGCGCTCGACATGCTGCGGCCTGCCCGATGAGGCCAGGACCACGGCGAATCCGCGCCGGCCGATCTCGGCCAGGAGCTCGGTGGCGCCCTCGAAGGGCCGCACCTCGTCGATGAACCTGTCGAACTCCTCCACCCACGCCTCGCGCAGCGCGTCGCCGTGCCGCCGCTCGACGGCGTCACCGGCGAGGGCCGCCACCAGCTGGTCGCCGCCCATGCCGATGTGCCGGTGGATGCGCCACAGCGGCAGCCACACGTCGTAGCGGCCGAACGCCCGGTACCACGCGAGCGAGTGCTGGTAGTTGGTGTCGACCAGGGTGCCGTCGACGTCGATGATGGCGGTGTCGGCCATGTCGCCCTCCTGTTGTCGCCCTCCTGTTGTCGGCCGGCAGGGACGTGCCGCCCGGCGGCCGGCCGTCCCGGACGCGCCGGTACGGCGGGCGGCTCCCGGTGCCGGGCACGCGCCGCCGGACATGACGGTTATCCCCGGTGGTCCGGATCCATGCCTGAGGGGCCGGACCGGATGCGGACGGTGCCGTCAGCCGTTCACCGCGCGCAGCGCGCCATTCAGCGGTGCGGCCGGGGACGGGCGAGGACGAGCGCGATCGGCACCAGGAGGGCGGTGAGCGCGAAGGCGAGCGGGTAGCCGGTCCGCACGGCGAGCACGCCGGCGGCGACGGCGCCCAGGCCCAGCCCCGCGTCGTAGGCGAGGTTCCACACGGCGCTGACCGTGCCGAACGCGGAGGCGGGGGCCCGCTCGAACATCATGGTCAGACTGGCGTTCTGGGCGATGCCGAAACCGGCTCCGAACAGTGCCATGCCCGCCACCACCGCGGCCGGGGCGGCGGTGAAGACCAGCCCCGTCATGCCGGCCGCGGCCATGAGCACGCCGGGTGCCAGCAGCCGGCCCGTGCCGTGCCTGTCCGCGTGCCGCCCGGCCCACCAGCGGGTGAGGGTCGACGCGGCGGCCTGGGTGAGCAGGGCCACCGCGGCGAGGTCGCCGGATCCCGGCGGCACGGCGACCGGCAGGAAGGTGACGACGGTCCCCGAGGCCATCGCGGTGGCCGCGAAGACGATCGAAGGGCGGACCAGCGCGGGGGTGCGCAACCCGGCCAGGACCCCGAGCGCCCGCTGTGCCGGTTCCTGTCCGTACGTCTGCTGTGCCGGTGCCTGCCTGTGCTCGGGTGCCGGCGGTCGCCCGGGTGCGGCCGCCGGCGCGGCCGCCTGATCGCGTGCCGGTGCCGGAGGCCGCCCCGGGGCACGGCCCGGAAGGGCCGGCACCGCCGCCAGCCCGGCCAGCGCGGCCAGCGCCCCGGCGACGAACACCGGCGGGTATCCGATCTCCCCGGCGAGCCACACGCCCAGCGGCAGCGCGACGACCGCCGGTACTCCGACGACGACGCCGTACAGACCCAGCCCCTCACCGCGGCGCTCGGGCGGGACCAGCGCGGCCACCAGCGCGCCGCTGAGGACGACGCTGACCGCGAAGCCCGCGCCGCGTACGGCGCACACGGCCATGACCGTCGCCGTGCCCGTCGAGCCGGGCAGCGCCAGCGCCGGGACCCCGAGCAGCACCAGACCGGCCGCCATCACCGCCCGGTGGCCGAACCTGGCGGCCAGGCGGGGGGTGCACAGTTCGGCGACCACGGTGGAGGCCATCAGGACACCGGTGGTCAGGCCCGCGCCCAACCCGCCCGCGCCGATCGAGGAGGCGTACAGCGGGACGACCGACAGCAGCAGGCAGAAACTCATTCCCGCGCCGAAGGTGGACAGGAACACCATGGTCAGGGCCCAGGTGAGGATCCGTGGCCGGGGCACGGCCGGCGCGCGCCCGGTCGCTGGGGTGGCGAGATCAGGGGAATCCACCCCCATAATGTAACAGCGCTGTTGTATTTCCGCCGAAGAAGGGATCACGACGTGACCACGGACTATCCGCCGATCGAGCCGTACGACCACGGGATGCTCGACACCGGCGACGGCAACCTCGTCTACTGGGAGGTCTGCGGCAACCCGGACGGCAAGCCCGCCCTCGTCGTCCACGGCGGCCCCGGAGCCGGATGCTCGGCCGGCCACCGCCGCACCTTCGACCCGGAGCGCTACCGGATCATCCTGTTCGACCAGCGCAACTGCGGCCGGAGCACGCCGCACGCGAGCGACCCCGCCGCCGACATGAGCCTCAACACCACCGAGCACCTGCTCACCGACATGGAGCGGCTCCGCGAGCACCTCGGCGTCGACCGCTGGCTGCTCTACGGCGGCTCCTGGGGGTCCACGCTGATCCTCGCCTACGCCGAGCGCCATCCGGAGCGGGTGACGGAGATCGTGATCCCCGCGGTCACCATGACCCGGCAGTCGGAGATCGACTGGCTCTACCGGGGTGTCGGGCGGTTCTTCCCCGAAGAGTGGGAGCGGTTCCGGGACGGTGTCCCCGAGGCCGACCGTGACGGCGACATCGTCGCGGCCTACGCGCGCCTCATGGAGCACCCCGACGTGAAGGTGCGGGAGAAGGCCGCGATCGACTGGATGACCTGGGAGGACGTGGTGGTCTCCATGGAGCCGAACGGCAAGCCGAACCCCTACAGCGACCGTCCCCCGGCCGACCTGCTGGCGTTCGTCCGGATCTGCGCGCACTACTTCGCGCACGGCGCGTGGCTGGAGGAGGGCGTCCTGCTGCGCGAGGCGGGCCGCCTGGCCGGGATCCCCGGCGTCCTGATCCACGGCCGCCTCGATCTGAGCGGCCCGGCCGACACCGCCTGGGAGCTCGCCCGCGCCTGGCCCGACGCCGAACTGATCATCGTCGACGACTCGGGGCACACGGGCAGCCCCACGATGCGCGCGGAGGTGCTCGGAGCGATCGACCGGTTCGCCCCCCGATGAGCTGACGTCGGGGCCCGTCGGTGGACCGACATCGGACCCCCGATGAGCTGACGTCGGGGAGGGCCGCCACGCCCGCCACGTCCCCGCCGCGTGAGCGCCCGGGGGTTCGGACGGCCCGGGGGTTCGGACGGCCCGGGTAGGTCCGGATGGCCGGCGGGCGGCACGCCGACCCGCTGCGCCGTACGCGTCAGGGATAGATCTTCTTGTGCTCGGCCGGCATCGTGACGTACTGCTCGATACGGCGTGCCCGGGTCTCGGCCTTCTTGGCGTCCTGCGCGCGGTACGGCACCGCGTAGCGGTTACGGCTGTCGAGGGTCGCGAAGAACTCCTGCGCGGCGCGGTGCCGGCGGGTCAGCGCCGTGCCGCGGACCGCATGGTCACCTCGGTCTCGAGGGCGGCCAGGTAGCGGTCATGGCCGGCGCGGAGCTTGTCGGCGCCGAAAACGAGGGAGACGAGCGGGCCCGCGAGCGATTCCCGCATGGTCACCCGGGTGCGGCCGTCGGGGAGCGCTTCCAGCACCTGCTGGTCGACGGCCTTGTAGCCGAAGACCACGCCGCTCCAGGTGAGTTCGCGCTCGGGGGCGACGACCGCGAACCTTGACTTGATCCTGACCTTGCCGAGCCGCCAGCGGAAGTCGGCGCCGGGGGCCATCTCGTCGAGCTCCAGGACCTCGTAGTCCGGTGCCCAGGCGGGCCAGTTGCGGAGGTCGGTCAGCACCTCCCAGACCTGGGCGGGGGTTGCGTCGATGACGACGCTGGACTCGGAGGTCACGGGGGCCTCGGCGTCGATCCGGTGCCGGGCGGCGTAGTCGGTGTGCAGGACCGCGAGGGAAGGGCCGCGGTAGAACAGCTTGCTCATGATCACTCCTTGGCTTCGAGAGCAATGATCTCCTTTTTGAGCGCCGATGTAAAGAGCGGTGCTCTCGATTTTGAATAGTGCTTCCTTGGAGTGTGGCGTGGACCCGGCCGGAGAACGTGGCCGGCCTTCCCCGCGACCCTGATACGTGCCCGCTCCGCACCCCCGTCGCAGCGCCCCGCCGGGGGCCTCTCCCGTCACAGGAAGTAGACGTGCCACCATGCGAGGAATCCCGCGTACACGAGCGCCGCCAGAAGGTGGGTTCCCCGCCTTCTCAGGGGTCTCTTCACGGCGGGCCCGTCCGCGTGCGGCGGCCGGAACACCGCAACGACGGTGGCGGCGAGGCCGAGCCAGGCGAGGAGGCCGTACCACCGCAGGACCGAGGGGACTCCCAGCGCCAGCACGGTCTCGTTCTCCGCGATCACCCCGTACACCGCGTCGACCGTCAGGCCCACGAAGGCCAGCCCGGTCACTCCCGCGACCAGCGTGGGCAGGCGGCGTCGCGGTCGCAGGACGCCCGCGACGAGCTGGACCAGCACCGTCACCCCCAGCAGTCCGAACGGCAGCAGCGTCCACGGCGCCTGCTGTGCCCGGTAGGGGGCGGCGGTGAGGTGGATCTCCCCTGGCCGGACGGCCCGGTAGGCGGCCTGTCCGGGGTCGCAGGGCGGCGCGGCCGCCGGGTCGGAGAGGAAGGCGGCGATGGTCTGCCGGCCGCACCGGCTCGACAGGAACACCGCGTGCCCGACGCCGGCGAACTCGACGAACCGGGAGTTGGGCAGCGCCTCGGCGGCGGGTCTGGCCGTACGGCTCGGCGTGGTCGGGTCGTACTGGCCACCGAGCACCAGGACGGGCGCCTTGGTGGTGGCCGCCGTGACAGGGGCGCGGGGCAGCTTCCAGGTGTCGCACACCGTCCGGTCGTGGACCCCGGTGAACAGCCGGGGCTGCGTCTGGGGGAAGTCGTTGTAGGGCGTCTCGTCCTGGCACTGGACCGCGTGATAGAGGCCGAACTCGTGGGTGGCGAGCCCCGGCCCGGCCGCGTCGGCCAGGGGCTGCAGCAGGTCGTGGTGGCCCGCCGCCAGTCCGTCGATCAGGGCGGGCACGATCGGGAGCACCTCGACCGAGTGCATGGCCTCACCGAGAATCGTCGCCGTGTCGTCACCGGTGAGCCGGACGGTGATCGGCCGGCCCGTCAGCGGGTCACGGGTGGTGATGGCCGCCGGGTCCCTGTTCAGGCCGGCGACCATCGCCGTGAACCGTTCGCTCAGGTCCGGCCAGCCCTGGCCGGACAGCTTCGCGACCGCCTCGGTGAGATCGCGGGTGGCGTCGTCGTACCAGTTCACCTCGGCGGGGAGGAAGGAGTCCAGCACCACCGAGCGGGTGCCCTCGGGGTCGGCGGCGGCTGCCGCCAGCATCGACCGGGTCGAGTAGCTCACCCCGAACAGGTTCCACCGCGCGTATCCCAGCGCCCGCCTCAGGTCCACCGCATCGGCGGCGATCTCCCCGGTTCTGTAACCTCGGAGGTCCACGCCGAGCCGCTCCCGGCACGCCGCCGCACCGGCGGCGATCACACCTGTCTCCTCGGCGGCCTGGCCGGTGCTCCTGAGCGTGTCCAGCATCGCGCGGACCGTCTCCGGGCAGTCGAGGCGCGGTTCGGACCACCTGCTGCCACGCTGTTCCAGCGCGATCACGTCGCGGTCCCGGAACATCTCGGCGAGGTAACCGGTGAGCTGGATCGACGCCGAGGCGGGGCCTCCACTGGTGTAGACGACGGGATCCGGCTTGCGGTCCGCGGCGGTCGAGCGGTGCACGGCGAAGCCCACTCTGGTCTTCGGCCCGTCCGGCAGGTCACGCCGCTCGGGAACCACCAGATACCCGCACCGGGTGTCCTTCGGAACCGTCACGGGGCACGGATGATCCTCCAGCGCCGGCGCGCTCTGCGCGGCGGCGGGGACGGGTACGGCGAATGCCAGGGTGCCGGCGGCAATGAGCGCGGCGAGGCCGGTGGTGTTCCTCAAGGACATGGGGGGTTCCTTCTAGGGAGGCTCAGTCCGATTCCTTTTCGCAGTGGTGTCCGTCTTATGATCGTTCACGCCACGCCGGTGCACTACGCGAACACCCCACGGCGGACGGGACCAGGAACCCGGCCGGACGGTTCCGCGCCCAGGTGCTGGACGTGCCGCGGGTCGACGACGGCCGGATCGCCGTGATCACGCTGTTCGAACCGCGTCACTTCGCCGCGTTCGGTCTGCCCCTGGTCCTGCCGTGAGCGCGGGATTCCGGCGGCGCGAGGTGGTCCTGGCCTGTGGTGAGGTCCGTGACTACGACGCGGCCGCGTGGCACGACGCGATCGTCCGGGTGCGAGGGATGGAGGTCGAACTCGAAACGGTCGACGGTGCCCGCCGGCGCTTCGGCCACGGCGCGGTGCTGTGTCTGGCCGGCCTTCCGCTGCGCGTGCTGCGCGATCCGGGGCCGGGCCCGGTCACGTTGATCGCGGCAAGCCGGAACCGGCTACGCGAACGGGCTTGGCGTACGTTTCCGATGCACTCCGACCCCCGCCACCAGGCGCGACCGCCCTGCCGCTGTGGGGCAGGGGGCCGCGGACCACTGGATCGCCGACGAGGGCCCTGATCGCCGGCCCTCACGCCGAGCGGCGGCCGGCGTTCTCAGGCCGCTGGTCGCGGGACTGCTGCAGCTCGGCGTTGATGCGCAGAGCCTCGGCGAGCTGGTCTTCCAGGATGATGATGCGGCAGGCGGCCTCCAGGGCGGTGCCCTGGTCGACGAGCTCCCGCGCGCGGGCGGCCAGGCGGAGCTGGTAGCGGGAGTAGCGCCGGTGACCGCCGTCGGAGCGCTGCGGCTCGATCAGTTTGGCGGTGCCCAGGCTGCGCAGGAACGCCGGGGTGACGCCGAGCATTTCGGCGGCCCGGCCCATGCTGTAGGCGGGGTAGTCCTCGTCGTCGAATCGGTGACCTGGGGTGCCACCGGAGGCGGCGGGGGGCCTCTCGGCCGGGTGGACTCTGTCGGCGGTGTCTCGGAGCGCGGAGCTCGATCGGACGGCCGACGCCATCGGTGCTTGATCCATATACCTTCCCGAATGCCAATAGGGGCCCCGGCGCCATGATGCGCCGGGGCCCGCGAGGTTCAACACCATCTATCGGCCATTTGGCCGACTTACTTGCTTCCGCATGAGGCCGCCCGGTAGGGGCGGGGATGCGGGGATCGCGAATGCGTGACCGTAGACCACCGTCCAATCCGTGGAGCTGCGGTACCCGTGCGGCGAACTTCAGCCGGCAACGGGCGATCCTGATGGCGTTCAACACTCCTTTCGTTTATCCCTGCTAGTTCTTCACCACGTGGCAGCGCGTCCACGGCCGGGACCCTTCACCT
>NZ_JBVJHH010000013.1:0-171025 GCF_055586905.1 Streptosporangium sp. NPDC048886 | reverse complement strand
CACCTGCATCGGCCCTGGCACGTCCGACCTTCTGCCGTTCACTGCTACCTGCTGTGGCAGCGCGTCCACGGCCGGGACCCTTCACCTGCATCGGCCCTGGCACGTCCGACCTTCTGCCGTTCACTGCTACCTGCTGTGGCAGCGCGTCCACGGCCGGGACCCTTCACCTGCATCGGCCCCGGCACGTCCGACCTTCTGCCATCTACCTGCCTCGTCCACTGCTGTCCACGCCCGCCCGGGCAGTCCGTCGTGATGCTCGAGTATTGCTCTGCCCTCGTGGATCCGTTCCTTGCGATGTCAGGAACTCTACCCTCAACTAGCTCAGATGTCTATCTCAGTCACTACAGATTTTCGATCCCGAGAAAGCGAGGATGATTCCTATGTCGAGAGCAGGGAAGGCGACGGGTGTCCGGGGATCCGGCCGGCGAGGGCCGCTGTGTCATCAGCCGTGGAGCCGGTCATCATGCGGATCACTCGGTGTCACGACCGCCGCCCTACCTGTCGGAGGCCGCGATGGCCGATCCCAACGGATCAGGCGTGTTCTTCGTCGGCAACGCCACCACGCTGATCCGCTGTCACGGGTTCACGCTCCTCACCGATCCCGATTTCCTGCACCGCGGCCGGCGTGCCTACCTCGGCTACGGCCTGAGCACCCGGCGTCGCAGCGAGCCGGCCATCGGGATCGACCGGCTCCCGCTCCTCGACGCCGTGGTGCTGTCGCACATGCACGGCGACCACTGGGACCGGGTGGCGCGCCGCGGTCTGGACAGGGCACTGCCGGTCGTGACCACCCGTCAGGCGGCGCGGCGGCTCAGGCGCCAGGGCTTCGTCGAGGCCGTCGGACTGGGGAGCTGGCAGGACCGGCTGTTCGAGCGGGGCGGCCATACGCTCCGTCACCCGGCGGGTCACCGGAACACCACGGTCTGCCGCCTTACGGGGCGGCCCCCTTCCTCTCAGGGGCGGTGGCCGTCCTGCCGGGAGCCGCCGCCTCCGTCACAGTGACGGGGCCCGGCGCAGTGCCGCCGCGGCGTCCTGGAGGGTGTCCAGCAGGGGGACGAGCAGGGGGTGGCGTTCGGCGCCCCGCCGTACGGCGGCGAAGACCCGCCGCTCCGGGCCCGGGACCGGGCGGATCACCACGCCGGACAGGTCTGCCGCGCGCAGCGCCAGGCGCGGGACCATCGCCACGCCCGCCCCGGCGGCGGCCAGCGCGACCACCGCGCTGAAGTCGTCGGAGGAGTGCGCGAACTCGGGGGTGAAGCCCGCGTGCTCGCAGGCCAGGGCGATCACGTCGTGGCAGGGATTGCCCGGGTAGGGGCCGATCCACGTCTCGCCCGCCAGGTCGGCGACGGACAGGCCGGGACCGCCGTCCGCGGGCGACCCGGACCGGCCCGCGGGGCGGAGGGCGTCCGGGACCCCCGTGACCGGGAGGGCGCCTCCGGCGAGGGCCTCGTCCGCCGGGACGTGGCTTATGTCCGCCGGGGTGCGGCCCGCCAGGGCGTGGCCACGGGGGAGCACCACGTCGAACGGCTCGGAGTAGAGCGGGATCCGGGACAGCCGCCGGTCGTCCTCGGCGGGGGCCCCGCGATATTCGACGGCCACGGCAACGTCCACCGCGCCGTCGAGGACCTTGGTGAGGCTCTGGTCGCCCTCGGCGTCGAGGACCCGCACCTGGATGCCCGGCTCCTTGTCCCGCAGGGTGCTCACCGCCGGCGCGACGACCAGCCCGATCGCGGTGGCGAAGGAGGCGACCTTCACCTCGCCCGCCGTGCCGGCGGTGTAGGCGGCGATGTCGGCTTCGGCCCGCTCCAGTTGGGCGAGCACCTCGTTGGTGTGGCCGAGCAGGATCCGGCCGACGGAGGTCAGCCGGACGCCCCGGCCGTCGCGCTCCAGCAGCCGGTGGCCCACCTCGTGCTCCAGGGCGACGAGCTGCTGGGACACCGCGGAGGGGGTCAGGTGAAGCGCGGCGGCCGCGGCGGTGACCGTCCGGTGGTCGGCCACCGCGCGCAGGGTCCTGAGCCGCCGCGTGTCTATCACCTCTCCATTCTCGTCGAGGTCACCCGCGGGCCGTGACGAAGGCGTCCACCGCCCGGTCGACGTCCTCGGTGGAGTGGGCGGCCGAGAGCTGGACCCGGATCCGGGCCTTACCGTGCGGGACCACGGGATAGGAGAAGCCGATCACGTAGATGCCCTGCTCCAGCAGGCGTTCGGCCATCGCGGCGGCCTCGGCGGCGTCGCCGATCATCACCGGGGCGATGGGGTGGTCGCCGGGCAGGATGTCGAATCCGGCCTCGGTCATCTTGGTGCGGAAGCGCTCGGTGTTGGCGCGCAGCCGCTCGCGGGCCTCGCTGTGGCCGCTGATCAGGTCGAGGACGCGCAGGGAGGCGGCGGCGATCACCGGGGCGAGGGAGTTGGAGAACAGGTAGGGGCGGGAACGCTGGCGGAGCAGCTCACAGATCTCCTTGCGGGCCGCCACGTAGCCGCCGCTGGCCCCGCCGAGCGCCTTGCCGAGCGTGCCGGTGATGATGTCGACCCGGTCCGTCACGCCGTGCAGCTCGGGGGTGCCCCGGCCGTTCGGGCCGACGAAGCCGACCGCGTGCGAGTCGTCCACCATGACCATGGCGTCATAGCGCTCGGCCAGGTCGCAGATCTCCCCCAGCGGCGCGACGTAGCCGTCCATGGAGAAGACGCCGTCGGTGACGATCAGCCTGCGCCGGGCGTCGGCGGACTCCTTGAGCCGGGCCTCCAGCTCGGCCATGTCGCGGTTGGCGTAGCGCAGGCGGCGGGCCTTGCACAGGCGGATGCCGTCGATGATGCTCGCGTGGTTGAGCGCGTCGGAGATGACCGCGTCGCGCTCGTCGAGCAGGGTCTCGAACACCCCGCCGTTGGCGTCGAAGCAGGAGCTGTAGAGGACGGTGTCCTCCTGGCCGAGGAAGTCCGACAGCCGCGTCTCCAGCTCCTTGTGCACCTCCTGGGTGCCGCAGATGAAGCGGACCGACGCCATGCCGAAGCCCCAGCGGTCGAGGGCCTCCTTGGCGGCGGCCACCACCTCGGGATGGTCGGCCAGACCGAGGTAGTTGTTGGCGCAGAAGTTCAGCACCTCGCCGCCGCCGGACACGGCGATGCCGGCGCGCTGGGGGGTGGTGATGACCCGCTCGGGCTTGAGCAGCCCGGCGGAGGCGATCTCGTCGAGGGTGGCGCGCAGGTCGTCGCGGACGTTGTCGAACATCAGGCGGTCCAATCCAGGATGATCTTGCCGGTCTTGCCGCTGGCGGCGGTGTCGAAGGCCGCGTCGAAGTCGCGGTAGGAGAAACGGTCGGTGATGACGGGGGACAGGTCGAGGCCCTTCTCCAGGAGCACGGACATGGCGTACCACGTCTCGTACATCTCCCTGCCGTAGATGCCCTTGATGGTGATCATCGAGGTCACGATCGTCGCGAAGTCGACCGCGAACTCCTCGGCGGGCAGGCCGAGCATGGCGATCTTCCCGCCGTGCGTCATGTTGGCGATCATCTCGCGGAGCGCCTGCGGGTGCCCGGACATCTCCAGCCCCACGTCGAAGCCCTCGCGCATGCCGAGGTCGTGCAGGCCGTCGGCGACGGACCGCTCGGCGACGTTCAGCGCCAGGGTGACCCCGAGTTTGCCGGCCAGGGCCAGCCGCTCGGGGCTGACGTCGGTGATGACCACGTTGCGGGCGCCCACGTGCGTGGCCACGGCGGCGGCCATCAGCCCGATCGGCCCGGCCCCGGTGATCAGCACGTCCTCGCCGACCATCGGGAACGCCAGGGCGGTGTGCACGGCGTTGCCGAACGGATCGAAGATCGCCGCGATGTCGGGGTCGACCGGCACCCGGTGCACCCAGACGTTGGAGGCCGGGAGCGTCACGTATTCGGCGAAGGCGCCGTCCCGGTTGACGCCCAGCCCGACCGTGTTGCGGCACAGGTGGCGCCGCCCGGCCATGCAGTTGCGGCACTTCCCGCAGACCAGGTGCCCCTCACCGCTGACCAGGTCGCCGACCGCGATGTCCTCCACGCCGGGCGCCACCTCGACGACCTCGCCGCTGAACTCGTGGCCGACGACGAGCGGCGTCCGCAGGGTGTGTCGCGCCCACGCGTCGAAGCTGCGGATGTGCAGGTCCGTCCCGCAGATCCCGGTCCGCAGCACCTTGATCAGCACTTCTCCGGGGCCGACGACCGGCTCCGGAACGTCCAGCAACCACAGGCCCGGTTCGGCCTTCTCCTTGACCAGCGCCTTCATCACAGATCCCCCCTCAGTCCGACCTTACGCACTGTGCCCGGCCGGCTCCGAAGGTGTCCATCGCGGTTTTCTTAACCCCGCCCACAGTGCTGCTTCACGCTCGGTCCGGACGCCCTCCGGGTGTCCCTCACCGGAGGGTCTGCCCGGAGGCTCCGCCGGATCACCTGTGATCGGGCGGGTCGAGGGGGACGGGGAGGTCAGGGGGTGCGGCCGGGGCTCCGGCCGGTTCCGGCTCCCGGGCGTCCGGCGCGGACCGGCCCCCGGTCGCCGACCTGACGGCCCGCAGCCCGAGCCAGGCCAGCACGGCCAGGACGGCGACCAGGAGGTATTCGATCGCGGGGATGCGCACGACCTCGTCGATCCGGCCCGGGCCGCGGCCGCCGTAGACCAGGAGGACGGCGCCGGCGTAGGCGGCGGCGAGCACCCACCTGACGGTCCGGGACAGCCCGAGCCCGTGCATCTGGGTGAGCACGAAGACTCCCAGGAACCCGAACAGGAACATCGGCCAGGCGCCGTCCGGGCCGGTGTTCATGATCGCGACGAGGGTGCCGTGCACGGCCACCAGGAGCTCCAGGGTCATGGTCCACCACCGGTTGGTGTGCGCCCGGGTCATGAACAGGCTGCCCTGCAGCATGAGCAGGAACATGTAGAAGAAGCCGATCAGATGCCCGCTGCTGTTCTCCATGGGGTGGTACCAGAAGGTGTACACGGCCGCCCAGCTGAACAGGTAGCCATGGTATTTGCGGGCGAATCCCACTACTTCCGCTGAGATCGGGGCCGGGCGGCCGGCGAAGAGCCCCCGGCGCCGGTTCTCCATCAGCAGGACCACGACCAGGAGGATGACCACCGACCCCTGCGAGCTGAAGATCGACACGTCCTGGGCGAGCCCGTCGTAGAACAGGTGGGTCTGCAGGGTGTGCAGGACGACGAAGCCGAAGTTCACCGCCAGCGCCACGACGTTGATCCGGTGCAGGCCGCCGGTGTGACGGCGGACCCGGGTCTGGGCGTAGTAGATCAGACCCCAGGCCGCCAGCTGGTGGGCCGCGTAGCCGAGCCACGCGGACGCCCGGGTCCACCCCGTCGGCTCGGGCAGTTTCCAGTAGTACCAGGAGGCGCCCTGGTCGGGCAGGAGCCGGATGCCGTGCAGGCGCTGGCCGAGCAGCCACACCAGCCCGGTCAGGACCGCGCTCGCCGCGACCCCCCAGAGCAGCGCGCGGTGGGATCCCGTACGGCGCGGATTGTTAAGCATGCTTAGTATTATGCGGCTCCCGCCGCCCGGCTCCCGGGCACCTCCCGTACGGACGTGCGGGGCCGTACGGGCGCGGGGCCGTACGGGCACGTGCCCGTACGGCGCGCGGGGTCAGGAGGTGGAGGGGTGGCGGTGCTTGTGCAGGTCGGCGAGGGCGTCGGAGGGGACGGCGGCCGGTCCGAGCTGGCGGGGTCCCGCGTCGACGTCGGCGGCCTCGGCCACCGCCTCGGCGGCGGCCTGCTCCGCCTGCGCGGTCTCCCTGGCGGTCGCCTCGCTGATCGCGGGGGCCTCGCGGGTCGCCGCCGACGGGGGCAGGGACTCGGTGAACGCCTTGGAGACGCCCTGGAGGGCGGAGGTGACCTCGCTGGGGATCACCCAGAACGTGTTGCCCTGGCCCTTGGCGAGCTCCGGCAGCACCTGCAGATACTGGTAGGCCAGCAGCTTGGGGTCCGGGTCGTTGCGGTGGACCGCCTGGAAGACCTCGTCGATGGCCTGGGACTGACCCTGGGCCTTGAGGATCGCGGCGCTCCGGTCGCCCTCGGCGCGCAGGATCGCGCTCTGCTTGTCGCCCTCGGCGGTGAGGATCTGGGACTGGCGCTGGCCTTCGGCGTTGAGGATCGCGGCGCGCTTGTCACGCTCGGCGCGCATCTGCTTCTCCATCGCCTCCTTGATGGACTTGGGCGGGTCGATCGCCTTGATCTCCACCCGGTTCACCCTGATGCCCCACTTGCCGGTCGCCTCGTCCAGCACGCCCCGGAGCTGGCTGTTGATCGTGTCGCGCGAGGTGAGCGTCATCTCCAGGTCCAGCGAACCGACGACGTTGCGCAGGGTGGTGACCGTGAGCTGCTCGACGGCCTGGATGTAGTTGGCGATCTCGTAGGCGGCCGCCCGGGGGTCGGTGACCTGGAAGTACAGCACAGTGTCGATCTCGACGACCAGGTTGTCCTCGGTGATCACCGGCTGCGGGCGGAAGGAGACCACCTGCTCGCGGAGGTCGATCATCGGATAGACCCGGTCGATGTAGGGGATCACGAAGTTCAGGCCCGGCTTGAGCGTGCTGTGGTAGCGCCCGAGCCGCTCCACGTTGCGGGCCCGGGCCTGGGGGACGATGCGCACCGAGCGGACCACGGTCATCACGGCGAACAGGACGATGAGCAGACCGGCTATCAACAGCGCATCCATGGTCACTCCCGGGGATATACGAGCGCGGTGGCGCCCTCGATCTCGATGACGTCGACGACGGCCCCCGCTGGGATCACCAGCGTCTCGTCGTAGGCCCTGGCCGACCACTCCTCGCCGCCGATCTGCACCCGGCCGTCCCGCCCGGTGACCTCTCGCACGACATAGGCGGGTTTGCCGACGAGCGCCTGGACTCCGAACCGCTGCTCGGCGGGCATCCGCTGGAGCTGGCGTCTGGCGATGGGCCGGACCGCGACCACCCCCGCGGCCAGAGCGGCGGTGAACACCATGAGCTGGAGGGGGATGGGCAGACCGAGACCGGCGGCGACGGCGGCGAACAGGGCGGCGCCGCCGAGCAGACCCAGGGCGGTGGTCAGGGTGAAGATCTCAGCCACACCGAGCACCACCGCGAGGACCAACCAGATGACCCAGTCTTCCATGCTCCGGCCTCCTATTAGATGAACGGCTCGGATGTCCAGGAGGTTCCTTCCCCTACCGTATGTCGTTACCTGGAGCGCCGTCAGTGCCCACGTCGTGGGACTTGCGATCAGGGCGGCGCCGGGGCGGGGGCGGTCAGGCGGCGGGGCGGTCCGGGGGCGCGCAGGGCGCTGCCGGCGAGCCACTCCTCCCAGGAGCGCTGCCAGTAGCCCCAGCCGTTGTCCCACTCCAGCTCGCGGTCGGTGCCGCGGATGATGACGGGGTCGCCGCGCAGGGAGGTGTCGAAGAACCAGGCGGCCTGGTCGGGGCGGGCGTTGACGCAGCCGTGGCTGACGTTCGCCCTGCCCTGGGCCCAGAGGTTGTCCTTGGCGTGGACGTACTCGCCGCTGCCGGAGATGCGGACCGCGTGGTCGATCATGACGTCGTAGAAGCCGGGGTCGCCCTTGTCCCGGCCGGGGGAGACCATGCGGATCGGGCTGGCCTTGTCCATGGTCAGGTGGGCGCCGCTCGTCGTGGTGTACTCCTCGGTGGTGGCCGTGCCGGCGCTGATCGCCATCCGCTGGACCGTCCTGCCGTCCCGCGTGACCCGCATCCGGTGGGTCCGGGTGTCGATGAAGCTGACCTGCCCCCGGCCGACGGTGAAGGGCACCGTGTGGTCGGCCGTGCCGTAGGTGCCCCTGGCCGCGCGGACGCCGGACAGGTGCGCGGTGAAGGAGACCCGCTGCCGGGCCGGCCAGCCGCGGCGGGGCCGGTAGACCACCTGGGTGTCGCTCACCCAGTGCCAGGCGCCCTCGACCGGCTTGGTGGAGCGGACCTCCAGGGCCCGCTCCACAGCGGCCCTGTCCTCCACCGGGGCGGTGAGGTCGACGATGATCGGCATGCCGACGCCCACGGTCTCGCCGGGGTAGGGGGTGACGGAGCGGACCTGGAAGGTCCGGGCCGGAGTGAGCGTGCGGAACCTGCCGGAGGCGGTCGCCGTGGCGCCGTCGGCTCCCGCCGAGGTGACGTTGACGATGTACTCCCGGTCGGGGGCCAGGGCCCAGTCCGAGCGCCAGGTGGTCCGGGCGCGGTCGAACCGGCCCGGCACCGGGGCGCCGCCCGCGTAGGCGCTCACCCCGGTCAGCGTGCCCGTGGCGGCCCGGACGACCAGGCCCCGGCCGGTGCGGGCGCGCACCGAGTCGAGGGGAGGGGAGATCCGCACGCCGGCCGCCGTCACCGTCGTCGGACGGTCGTCACCGGCGACGACCGATGAGCATCCCGTGACCGCGAGCGGGAGGAGAACGATCGGGAGACATCCCGCGGCGCGCCGCATCTGTTCCTGCCTTCGGGGTACGCGAATGATCGACTACCCCACATTAGCGATCAGTGATCAGATGGGCGCGCGGCGTCACCCGGTGTGGCTACCTCGCCGGCCGGACGGTCCCCGACACCTCGCCCAGGGTGATCACGGTGCCGCCGGGGCCGGGGGCGGACGCGGTGATCGTGACGGTGTCGCCGTCCTCCAGGAAGGTCCGGGCCGAGCCGTCGGGCAGTTTGAGCGGCTCGGTGCCGTTCCAGGTCAGCTCGATCAGCGAGCCCCGCTCGCCCGGCTCGGCGCCGGAGACCGTGCCGCTGGCGTACAGGTCGCCGGTGCGCAGGCTGGCGCCGTTGACGGTCATGTGGGCGAGCATCTGGTCGGGCGTCCAGTACATCTCCCGGTACGGCGGGCGGGAGACGACCTCGCCGTTCAGCGCGACCTCCAGCGTCAGGTCGAGCCCCCACGGCTCCTGGCGGCGCAGGTAGTCGAGCGGCTCGGGGGTCTGCTCCCGGCCCGGGACGCGGGCCTCCGACAGGGCCGCGAGCGGTGTGATCCACGGCGACATGGAGGTGGCGAAGGACTTGCCGAGGAACGGGCCCAGCGGGACGTACTCCCACGCCTGGATGTCCCGGGCGCTCCAGTCGTTGACCAGCGTCACGCCGAACACGTGGTCCTCGAACCGGCCGGCCCGCTCGCCGAGGGCCGTCGGCGAGCCGACCACGAATCCGAGTTCGGCCTCGATGTCCAGCTTGGCCGAGGGGCCGAAGACCCCGGCGCCGCGCTGTCCGGACGGCCGGACGACCGGGGTCCCGGAGGCCACGACGGTCCCGGCCCGGCCGTGGTAGCCGACCGGCAGGTGCCGCCAGTTGGGCTTCAGCGGCTCGTCGTCGGGACGGAACATCCGGCCGAGGTTGGAGGCGTGCTCCAGCGAGCAGTAGAAGTCGACGTAGTCGGCCACCTCGATCGGCAGGTGGAGGGTGACCTGCTCCAGCGGGATCAGGTGCGGCTCGACCGTGCCCGGGTTGGTGCCCAGCTTGTTCTGGATCACCGCCCGGGTGTCGCGCCAGGCGTCCGCGCCCCTGGCCATGAAGGCGTTGAGCGAACCGGTGGCGAACACCTCGTCGTGCAGGGCCCCGGCGAGGTCGACCACGTGCTCGCCGTAGCGCACGCCGACGCGCGGGGTCTCACCCTCCTGCCGGGAGAAGACTCCGTAGGGCAGGTGCTCCAGGCCCCAAGACATCACGCGTTCTCCTCTGCGTCGACGGGCGCGTCGACAGTCGTGTCGGTGATCAGGCCGAGGGCCAGCAGGTCCTCGACCGGGGTGCTCGTGCTGCAGGAGCCGTACGACACCAGCAACTGCCTGGCACGCTTGGCGGTGGCGTCCGGCACGGCCTGCGCCAGCCGTACCAGCCCGCCCACGTCCGTCGAGCCCAGCACCGGCACCGGGTCGCCGCCCTCCACCGCCGCGCAGACCGCGAGGACCAGGTTGAGGAAGCCGTGCCGGTCGGTGCCCAGCGCCGGGTAGAAGTGGCGGACCGCGTTGTGCAGCCCCGCGGTCGCCTTGAACGGGAGGTCGTGCTCGGCGCAGTAGGTGATGAAGGAGCCCAGGTCCTGGGCGGTGGGGAAGGCCGCCGCGGTCAGTCCGCCGCACCGGATCTTCAGGCCGACCCCGGGTGGCACGTCCACCGGGAGCTGGGCGGCGGTGACCTCGACGAACTGGCGGGCCGGGAAGCCGAGGCCGACGGCCCGGCCGCCCGGCACCTCGACCAGCTCGACGGTGAGGCCGTCGAGCGGCGGGACCTCCGGGGTGTCGAGGATCAGGCCGAGCCTGATCGGGGAGTCCAGGTGGGCGCGGAGCTCCGGCAGGCGGCTGGCCGGGCAGAGGAAGCGGTGGGTGAGCACCGGGCTGCCCTTGGCGAGATCGGCGCCGTGCCGCCGGAGGGCCTCGGCCATCGGCAGCGCGGTCGGCGGGAACAGCCCCGCGTCGTCGACGAGGTCGTGGAAGAGCGTCATCGGGCCCAGGTCCACGCGTAGGCGGGGTCCTCGACCGACAGCCCGGCGGGGCCCAGGTCGAGCGGGCGGAAGGTGTCGACCATCACGGCCAGCTCGCTCGTCTGGGTGTGCCCCTGCCGTACGGCCTCGATGACGGCCTCGACGGCGCCCGGCTGCGGGCCGTGGGTGAACCCGGCCGGGTGCAGCGAGATCGAGCCGACGTCGATGCCCGAGCCCTTGCGCGCGGTGTAGTCGCCGCCCGCGTAGAACATCAGCTCGTCGGAGTCGACGTTGTGGTGGTTGTAGGGGATGGGGACGGCGTCGGGGTGGAAGTCGAGCGGCCGGGGGCAGAACGAGCAGATCACGAAGTTCGGGCCCTCGAAGGTCTGGTGCACCGGCGGCGGGGCGTGGGTCCGCTTCACGATGGGCTCGAAGTCGTTGATGTTGAAGGCGTAGGGGTAGAGGCAGCCGTCCCAGCCGACCACGTCGAAGGGGTGGTTGCGGTAGACCAGCCGGGTCAGCCCGCCGCGCGTGCGGACCAGCACCGGCACCTCCTCGCCCTCGACGGTCAGCGGCTCCTGCGGGGTGCGCAGGTCGCGCTCGCAGTAGGGGGCGTGCTCCAGGAACTGGCCGTATTTGGACAGGTAGCGCTTGGGCGGCCGGATGTGCCCGGCGGCCTCGATCGCGAAGGCCGTGACCCGGCCCTGGGGCACCCAGCGGTGGATCGTCCCGGTCGGGATGACGACGTAGTCGCCCGCGCCGGCCTCGATGACGCCGTAGGTCGACTCGAACCTGACCCGGCCGTCGGCGATGTAGACGCACTCGTCGCCCATGGAGTTGCGGTACAGCTCGCTGGGGGTCTCACTCGCGGCGTACGACATGCGGACGTCGGCGTTGCCCGCCAGCAGGCCGCGCCCGGTGACCAGGTCGCCGCCCACCGGCAGGTCCTGGGTGCGGAAGTGGCGGGGGGAGAGGGGGAGGTTGGGGGTGAGCGCCGTGGCCGAGGTGGGCTCGACCGCCTCGGCCTTGATGATCGCCGTGGGGAGGTGGCGGTGGTAGAGCAGGGAGGAGTCGCTGGAGAAGCCCTCCTCGCCCATCAGCTCCTCGGCGTACAGCCCGCCGTCGGGCCGCCGGAACTGCACGTGTCGCTTCCTGGGGACCTCACCCACGGTGCGGTAGTACGGCATCCGCTTCTCCCAGCTTGTCCGATTAACGGACGTTGTTGTCCTTTATACGAACAACCATCTTTCACTGGCGGGATGATGTCAACCAGGCCCCCGGCGGCGCGCTATGCCGTGACGCCGTCGAAGGCGACGGGGAGGTGGCGGGGACCGCGCAGGACCGGGTTCTGCCGGTACGGGGGCGGGTCCGCCACGAGCCGCGGGCTGTCGAGCCGGCGGGCCAGCCCGGTCAGCGCGAGCTGCGCCTCCAGCCGGGCGAGGGGCGCGCCGAAGCAGTAGTGGATGCCGTTGCCGAAGCCGAGGTGCTCGTTGTCCCGGCGTCCGGGGTCGAACCGGTCGGGGTCGTCGAACCGCCTGGGGTCCCGGTTGCCGGAGGCCAGCATCAGCCAGATGGGCGCCCCGGCGGGGATGACGGTGCCGGCGATGTCGATGTCGGCCAGGGCGGTGCGCTGGGGCAGGAGCTGCACCGGCGGCTCGTAGCGCAGCAGCTCCTCCACCAGGGGGACGGCCAGGTCGGGGTCCTCGCGCAGCCGCTTGAGGCTCTCCGGGTGGCGCAGCAGGGTGAGCATCCCGTTGGTGATGAGGTTGACGGTGGTCTCGTGGCCGGCGATGAGGAGCAGGACGGCGGTGGTGATCAGCTCCACCGGCGACATCTGCCCGTCGGGTCCGTGGTCGGTGATCAGCGCGGAGAGCATGTCGTCGCCGGGCGCGCGGCGGTGCTCCTCGACGAGCCCGGCGAGGTAGGCGCCCAGCTCGGTGCGGGCCCGCTGGGCGGTGCGCTGCCGCTCCTGCGGGCCCTCGGCGGGGTCGGGGTCGAGGGAGGAGACGATCACCTCGGCCCAGCCGTGGAAGAGCGCCTCGTCCTGGTGCGGGACCCCCAGCAGCTTGCAGATCACCATCACCGGGAAGGGATAGGCGAAGTCCTCGACGATGTCGACCTGCTCCCGGCCCTGGAAGCCGTCGATCAGGCCGGACACCATCCGGAGGAGGTCGCCGCCCATGTCGTGGATCCGCCGGGGACTGTGCGGCGGTCCGAACGGCCGCGTCGCCAGGCGGCGCAGCCGGTCGTGCTCGGGCGGGTCGAGCCGCAGGAAGCTGGGCGGGAGCGTCGTGTCGTCCTCCGGCGGGAGGCCGCCGCCCGCCTGGGGGGTGCGGTTGCGCACGTCGGAGCTGATCCGCGGGTCGTGGAGCAGGCTGAGGATCTCCCAGTAGGTGCTGACGGTGTAGACGCCGTCGTCCTGCCGCGCCACCGGGGTCCTGCGGAGCTCGGCGTAGAGGGGGTAGGGGTCGGCGCGGTTGGCGTAATCGGTGATCTGGTGCAGCAGGGTGCCCGAAGTCGCAGTCATGGTGGAGTCCTTGGACGTGGTCGGCCGGCGCGCCGGTTGTCAGGCCCGGGCCGGGGTGAACGTGACCCGCCGTTCGCTGGGCGAGTAGCCGCTCAGGGTGACGGTGGGCCCGTGGGTGGGCAGTGCGGGGTCGGGGAAGTCGGCCCCGACCGGCCGCAGCCCCTCGGGCCGCCGGTCGACGTTGGCGAAGACGGGCGGGAACGGCGCGGCCGACTCGATCTGCTCGCGATAGAAGTCGATCCATCTGGCCTGGTCGAAGGTGACCGCGGCGATGACGCGGCCCTGGTGGCCGTAGGCCGCGGCGAATCTGCGTTCGGCGAGCGAGCCCTGGGTGACGATGAGCTCCTCGCCCATGGGCGGCACGCCGACGGACTTGATGTTCACCCCGAACTGGGCCGACCAGAAGGCCGGCACCCACAGGTGGGGGCGGCGCTCGGGTCCGGAGCTGATCATGTTGTGCGCCGCGACCTCGGCCTGCGCGAGCGCGTTGCCCCAGTGCTCCAGGGAGAGGAACTGGTAGCCGAAGAGCGGGTGCGGGGACCGGGCGACGTCGCCCGCGACGAAGATGTCGTCGGTGACGATGCCGTGCACGTCGAACGCGCGGCACCCGGCGTCGCAGGCGACCCCCCGGGGCCCGGCGCCCAGTCCGGAACCCGCGAGCCACTCGGTGTTGCGCATCGCGCCGAGCGCGATCACCGCCACGTCGACGTCCAGCGTGGTGCCGTCGGACAGGTGGGCGCGCTTCAGCCGCCCGGCCGGATCGCCTTCGAGCGCGGTCACCGTGATGCCGCAGCGCAGGTCGACGCCGTGCTCGCGCTGGAGCTCCGCCGCGACCGCGCCGATGACGCCCCCCAGCGCGCCCACGAGGGGGGCCGGGCCGCGCTCGGCGACCGTGACCTCCAGGCCCCGCTCGCGGCAGGCGGAGGCGACCTCGGAGCCGGTGAACCCGGCGCCGATCACAATCACCCGGCGGGGCCTGGCGGCCAGCCGGCGTTCCAGCCGGGCGGCGTCGTCGGCGGTGCGCAGGACGAAGACGCCGTCCAGGTCGGCCTCCGTCTCCCTGGGCCACGGCCGGGCGCGGGTGCCGGTCGCGATCAGCAGGCGGTCGAACCCGACCTCCTGGCCGTCGGCCAGGCGCACCCGCTTGCCGGTCAGGTCCAGCCCCGTGGCGGCGACCCCGAGCCGCCACTCGGCGTCGAGCGCGCGGCGCCGGGGGAGGGCGGTGCCGTCCGCCGGCACCTTGCCGAGCAGGACCTGCTTGGACAGCGGCGGCCGGTCGTAGGGCTCGGACGGCTCGTCTCCGATCATGGTCAGCGGTCCGGCGAAGCCCTCCTCGCGCAGCGTCTCCGCCGCGCGCAGACCCGCCAGGGAGGCGCCGACGACGACCACGTGACCGTGCTGCCTGAACGCCCTCGCGGATCCGTCAACGGTCATGGGCCTGCGCCCTCTCCAGCGCGATCGGCGCGTCTGTCCGGTCGACCAGGATGGCCTGGACCGGGCATGCCGCCACGGCTCTCATCACCTGCTCGCGCCGCGCCTCGTCGGCGCCGGGGTCGTACATCAGCGCTTCCTCACCGTGCATGGTGAACACGTCGGGGGCGAGGAAGGCGCACTGCGCGTATCCCTGGCACCGGTTGAGATCGACGACGAGCCTCATGAGGACCCTGTCCCTTCGACGGGTTCGGTCATCAAGTTCTGCCCAGCGTAAAAGCGCTGAGCAGGGCAGCCGTCACCGGTAATCGCCGTGTTGCGCATTTTGGCGTGACCTTTGCCGGGCTTCTCCCAAACGGCTCCCAAACGGTGAGCGATGGGCGGTTCTCACCGAGATTTCGGGTCTCTCGCACCCGCGCCCGCGGGGCCGTGCTCCCGGCCGGGGAGCGGTCCCGGCGGCCGGTCCCGGGGGCTCCGCCCGCCGGGACCGCCGTTCACTCCCGGACCACGCCGGGGAGCCGTCTCACTCCCGGACCGCGTCGGAAGTCACTCCCGCATCAGGCCGGGAAGTCGTCCGGGTCGACGCCGCTGGTGCGGGCGTTGCCGTTCCTGACGGGGTTGAGGGTCAGCGTCCAGATGGTGGAGCTGGAGGAGGTCGTGGTGAACTTCAGCCGGTCGTCGAAACGCTGGTAGACGGCGCTCTGGGTGAACCTGCCCTTCGAGGTGCTGAACTTGTATCCGCTGGTGAAGTAGATCCGGTAGGTGCCGTCCTCGATCACGTCGGTGCTCGCGTTCGACCTCGCGCGGATGTAGAGGCTGATCGCCTTGGACCTGCCCCGGACGAGGGTGACGACCGCGTCCCTGCCGGTGCCGTTCTTGATTTTCAGGGTGCCCTGCCCGCTGCTGAGGCGGTCGTAGAGGAGCGTGCCGTTGCCCGGCCGCGCGGCGGTCTGCGCCGAGGACGCCGAGACGGTGTCCCGCGTGGACGCGGCAGCCGGGCCGGCGGCGAGACCGGTCAGGAGAACGGAGGTGAGGATCGCTCCCGCGAGGGGACGTAGAGAGATCATCGTGCCAATATGGCGAATTCCGGTTGTCCGGTCAATGTGATTCCCATTGGCGGCCTTCATGCCCCGGGGTGTCCCCGGCCCGGGGCCGGCGGCGCCCCGGGCGAGCGGGCGGCGGACGGCCGTGAAAATCCGCAAACAGTATGAAGTAATTGGGATTCATATCAAAAGCTGAAAATGCATTGCGGGCAGCGGAGCGGTGCTTCGAAACCCTGCGGACAGGGTCATACAACACCGTGGAATTAACGTGCGGCATCTGGCTCGGCACCGGATGTCAGGCCAGGGCCGTGGCCAGTTCGGCGGCGGCGGCGGCCACCCGGGGGCCGATGACGGCCGGGTCCAGCGGGGTGAAGGAGATCACTCCCACCGACGCCTCCAGCCAGGGGACGTCGGGGACGGGGGCGGCTATGCCCCGGGCGCCCTCCTGGAGCTGGCCCTCGGTGATCACGTAGTCGGTGCGGCCCTGGCGCAGGGCGAGGACGGCGAGGCCGGCGGCGCCACGGGCGAGCGGGTGGCGGGAGCCCTCGCGGTAGGCGACGTGCATGTCCGTCCAGGAGGGCTCGACCACCGCCACTGCCAGGCCGTCGTCCCCCTCGGCCACGGTGAGGTGGGCGGTCGCGCCCACCTCCTCGGCGAGCCTGCGCAGGGTCGGCATGGCGCCCTCACGGAGCAGGGGCTGGACGGCGCGCGCCAGGACCAGGACGCCGAAGCCGAGGTGGGCGCGGCCGTCGCCGTCGCGGCGGACGAAGCCCTCGCTCTGCAAGGTGGTGAGCAGGCGGTAAACCGCCGGGCGGCTCAGCCCGAGCTCGGCCGCGAGCTCGGTCGGGGTGCGCCCGCGGCGGCCGTCGGCCAGCAGGCGGAGCAGGCGCAGGCCGCGTTCCAGGGTCTGCGACGATTCGGCCGGCATCAGGGCACCTGCTGGGCTGGGAACATGCTCCCGATTATCGGTGGTGCCCGGGACGGAGGCGGGCGGGGCCCGGCGGCCTTGCGACCGGGACCGGGAGTGGTCCACGGTGAAGGGATCCACAGAAAGGGGTGGCCGGGGGATGAAGTCCGTCATCGTGGTCGGAGCGGGGATCTGGGGCACGTCGCTGGCGCTGCGGCTGGCGGAGTCGGGGTGGCGGGTCACGCTGGTCGAGCAGTACCAGCCCGGGCACCTGCGGCAGGCGAGCGCCGGGGAGACGCGGCTGCTGCGGGCCTCGCACGGGAGCGACGACTGGTACGCCCGGATGGCCCGGCGGGCCCGTGAGCTCTGGCGGGGGCTCGGCGAGCGGGTCGGCGAGGAGCTGTACGCCGAGACGGGCATGCTCTGGTTCGCCCGGCGGGAGCAGGGCTGGGAGCGGATGAGCGCCTCGGTCCTGGAGCGGCTCGACATCCCGCACGAGCTCTGGGATCCGGCCCGGGCGGGGACCCTGTTCCCCGATTTCCGGGGCGACGACCTGGAGTTCGTGCTCTGGGAGCCGCAGGCCGGGGTGGTCCGGGCCCGGCGGGCCACGCAGGTGACGGCCCGCCTGGCCCGCGCGGCCGGGGTCACGGTGGTCAGGGGGCGGGCCGAGCCGTACGGCGCGGAGCCGTACGACGTGGTGGTCCCGCGCGGGACGGAGTCCTACGGCACGGCGTTCCAGGGGTGGGCGGTGCCGGACGGCGGACCCGGCGGGCCCGCGGTGCGGATCGGGGAGGAGGTGCTGCGGGCCGACCGGGTGGTGTGGGCCTGCGGGGCGTGGCTGCCCCGGCTCTTCCCCGGCACCGTGGACCTGCGCGTGACCAAGCAGGACACCGTGCACTTCGCGGTGGAGCCCGGCTGGGACACCCCCGCCTGGGTCGACTACGACGGCTCGGTCTACGGGCACGGGGACGTCGACGGGCTCGGGATGAAGGTGACCTCGGACGCCGAGGGCGGACCGTACGACCCGGAGACGGGGGAGCGGCGGATCTCGCCGTCGAGCGAGGAGGCCTCGCGCGCCTACCTCCGCCGCAGGTTCCCGGGCCTGGCCGGGGCGCCGGTGCTGTTCAGCCAGGTCTGCCAGTACACCCTCACCCCCGACGCCGAATGGGTCGTCGCCGAGTGGCAGGACGGGGTCTGGCTGCTCGGCGGCGACTCCGGACACGGGTTCAAGCACGCCCCGGCCCTGGCCGAGTACGTCGCCGAGATCCTCGACGGCGGGCGGGAGCCCGAACCCCGCTTCGGCCTCCACCCCCGGACCGCCGCCCGGGGCCTGCGCACGAGCGGTCTGACCGACCGGTGATCAGTTGTCATGCCGGTAATAACCGGAGGCCCGGAATGTGCAGGTCTTTGGCAAGAACTGCTGGAGTCGCCTGACGTAACTTGCTAGGTCCCTGTATCTCGGCGAGGGGACCTTGAACATGAGCGGCGCGCTGATCGCCCAGGTCGAGCGGTGGGCGAGAGAGATCCCGGACGCTCCCGCCTACACCTTCCTGGACTACTCCGCCGGGAACGACGGGGTGAAGCACACGCTCTCCTGGGCGAAGGCGGATCTCAAGGCGCGGGCGCTGGCCGTGCGGCTGCGCGAGGTGACGCTCCCCGGCGACCGGGCGGCGATCCTGGCGCCGCAGGGACTGGAGTACGTGGTCGCGATGCTCGGGGCGATGTACGCCCGGGTGGTCGCGGTGCCGCTGTTCGCGCCCGACCTGCCCGGCCACGCCGACCGGCTGGTCCGGGCCTACGCCGACGCCGACCCGGTCTGCGTGCTGACCACGACCTCCGCGCTGGACGGCGTCCGCGCCTTCCTGGACGGCGGGTCCGCGCCCCGGCCCAAGCAGGTCATCACGCTGGACACGGTCTCCGACCTGCTCGCCGACGAGTGGGAGCCCGAGCCGATCGGGCTCGACGATCTGGCCTACCTGCAGTACACCTCCGGCTCGACCCGCGCCCCCGCCGGAGTGGAGATCAGCCACGCCAACTTCACCGCGAACGCCCGGCAGCTCTGGGAGGCGTTCCGGGCCACCCCACGGGTGTCGACGGCGGCCCTGTGGCTGCCGCTCTTCCACGACATGGGGCTGATCGCCACGATCGCCGCGCCGATCGTGGGCGGCAACCAGGCGGTGTTCATGGACCCGGTGGCGTTCGTCATGCATCCGGTGCGGTGGCTGCGGATGCTCAGCGAGTACGACGACGTGTTCACCGGCGGCCCGAACTTCGCCTACGAGTACACGGCCGGCCGCGTCACCGACGAGGAGAAGGCGACGCTCGACCTGTCCGGGGTCTCGGTCATGCTCAACGGCGCCGAGCCGCTGCGGGGCAGCACGATCGACCGGTTCTCCGAGACGTTCGCCGGGTGCGGGCTGCGGCCCGAGGCGCACACCCCCGGGTACGGCCTGGCGGAGGCGACGGTCTTCGTCACGGTGATGGACCGGGACCTGCCGGCCCGGGTGACCCTGTTCGACAGGGACGCGCTGACCGCCGGGCGGGCCGTGCCGTACACGGGGCGGGGGCGGGTCAGCGACCTGGTCTCCTGCGGGGTGCCGACGGGCCAGCGGGTGGTCATCGCCTCGGAGTCCGGTACGGCCAGGCCGGACGGCGAGGTCGGCGAGATCTGGGTGCAGGGGCCGAACGTGTCGCGGGCCTACTGGCGGGACGAGGAGCGCAGCGCCGAGGTCTTCGGCAACGTGCTCGACGGTGCGGACGGCACCTGGCTGCGGACCGGCGACCTGGGCGTCATCCACGGGGGCGAGCTCTACGTCACCGGGCGGATCAAGGATCTGATCATCGTCGACGGGCGCAACCACTATCCACAGGATGTGGAGGTCACCGTGCAGGAGGCCGACCCGGCCGTCCGCCGGGACCACGTGGCGGCGTTCGCGGTGGCCGGGGAGGAGACCGAGCGCCTGGTCGTGGTGGCCGAGCGATCACGCAGGGCCGACGGGCGGGACCTGGCCGAGATCACGGCCAACGTCCGCGCCGCCGTCGCTAAGAACCACGACCTGCGGCTGTACGACTTCGTGCTGACCGAGGCGGGAACCGTACCGCGCACGTCGAGCGGGAAGATCGCCCGCAGGGCGTGCGTGCGGGCCTACCTGGACGGCGCGTTCGGCGCGCGGCAGGCCGGACCCAGGGACGCCGGCGTCTGATGTTCGAGTCGTTCGGGCGGACCGTCTACCGCGGACGCTGGTCCCTGCTGGTGCTGGGGGCGGTGTTCACGGTCGTCGCCGGATACCTCGGGCTGGGACTGTTCGGGCGGATGGCCGACGGCGGGTTCGAGGATCCGGGCGCCGAGTCGACCTCGGCCGCCCGATGGAGCGGGCAGTGGTTCGGCGGCAACGCGCCCGACGTGGTGGTCCTCTACACGCACCCGACGTTCGAGGCGGGCGACGAGCAGTTCAAGCGGGACGTGCACGCCGCGCTCCGCGCGCTGCCCGCCGAGCGCGTCACGAAGACCTCCACCTACTGGACGACCAAGGCCAAGGAACTCGTCTCCGAGGACAGGCACTCCACCTACGCCCTGATCACCCTGCGCGGCGGGAAGCTGACGAAACAGAGCGGCTACGAGCAGATCAAGGACCGGCTCAGGGAGGCGCCGGCCGGATACACGGTCAAGGTCGGCGGCCCGATCCCGCTGCTCAAGGACCTCAACACGCAGACCGGCGCCGACCTGCAGCAGGCCGAGGCCCTGTCGATGCCGGTCCTGCTGGTCCTGCTCGTCATGGTCTTCGGCAGCCTGGTCGCGGCCGGGCTGCCGCTGGTCGTCGGGCTGGTGGCGGTGGCCGGCGCGCTCTTCCTGCTGCGGCTGCTCACCGAGGTGACCGACGTCTCGGTCTTCTCGCTGAACGTCGTGACGATGCTCGGCCTGGGCCTGGCCATCGACTACTCGCTGTTCGTGCTGAACGCCTTCCGTGAGGAGATCCGCCGGGGGTCGCCGGTGGAGACGGCCGTCGTGCGGACCATGGCGACGGCCGGCCGCACGGTCGCCTTCTCCGGGCTGACCGTGGCCACCTCGCTCAGCGGGCTGCTGCTGTTCCCGCAGATGTTCCTGCGCTCGATCGGCCTGGGCGCGGCGGCGGTGGTGCTGGTCGCGATGGCGGCCGCGCTGATCGTGCTGCCCGCGCTGCTGGCCGTGCTCGGGCCCAAAGTGGACGCGGTCCGGGTCGTGCCCGACTTCGGCAGGCACAAGGGCGGCAGCGGGACCTGGCACGCGGTCGCCTCCAGCGTGATGCGCCGGCCCGTGGTCTATCTCGTGGGGGTCGGCGTGGTGCTGATCGCGCTGGCCGCGCCGTTCCTGCACGCGCGGTTCGGCAGCGTGGACCACCGGGTGCTGCCCGAGCGGTTCGAGAGCCGCCAGGTCGCCGAGGAGATCAACGCGAGGTTCGCCCGGAACGCGATGTCGCCGATCGAGGTCGTCGTGCTCGTCGAACGCGACCTCGTCGGGCCGATGACCGTGGCGGCGCCCGGCGCGCTCACCTCGGACGTGGGGACGCGGCGCGGCCCCCTCGGGGTCGGCAACTCGGGGATCACCCCCGTCACCGAGGTCGGCCCGCTGGACGTCAGGTCCTTCGTGGAGAGGCTGGAGGCGCTCGACCACGTCACCGGCGTGGACGTCACCGGGATCTCGCAGAACAACGGCGCGATACGGCTGGCGGTCCGCTACGACAGGGACCCGATGTCGGAGGAGGCCCGCGCGCTGGTCGAGCGGATTCGCGACCTCCCCCTGGAGCGGAACTTCCAGGACGTGGTCGTCGGCGGCCCCACCGCCGCCCAGCTCGACCTGCAGGCCAGCCTGGAGTCCACCCTGCCCTGGACCGCGCTGGTGGTCTGCCTGATGACCGGCGTGCTGCTGTTCGCCGCGTTCGGCTCGGTCCTGCTGCCGATCAAGGCGATCCTGATGAACGTCCTGTCCCTGGGCGCGTCCTTCGGCGTGATCGTCTGGGCCTTCCAGGACGGCAACCTGGCCGGACTGCTCGGCTTCACCCCGACCGGCAGCATCGAGGCGACCATCACCGTGCTGATCCTGGCGGTGGTGTTCGGGCTGTCGATGGACTACGAGCTGTTCCTGCTCAGCCGGGTCCGCGCCGAGTGGCTGAGGACCGGGGACAACACCGCCGCCGTGGCGGTCGGCCTGGAGCGGACCGGCGGGGTCATCACCAGCGCCGCCCTGCTGCTGCTCGTGGTCATCGCGGCGTTCTCCACTGCCGGGATCACCATCGTGAAGATGCTCGGCGTCGGCATGTTCGTGGCCATCGTGGTGGACGCCACGCTGGTCCGGGCACTGCTGGTGCCCGCGACGATGCGTCTGATGGGCAACGCCAACTGGTGGCTGCCGGACTTCCTGCGGGGCATCCACCGGCGCATCGAGATCCGCGAGCACGACGTCCGCGACCACGGGCCCGCCGAGATCGCCCCCACCTACGTCACCGTGGAGCGCGAGGACGGCCCTGGCGACCGCTACGTCACCCCGGCGCACCGCCTGGACACCTCCCCGCCGGTCCCGCAGATCACCGCACCCGAGCCCCTCGCCTCCGCCGCCCCGGTCCGCGTCATCAGGACCACCCCTGACGGCTCCGACTGGCGGTGGACCGAGGAGCGCGCCGGTGGTGGTTCTGACTGGCAGTGGGCCGAGGAGCCCGCCGGTGGTTCCGACTGGCAGTGGGCCGAAGAGCGCGCCGGTGGTGGTTCTGACTGGCGGTGGGCCGAGGAGCCCGCCGGTGACGCCAGGTCCACTCCTCGTCCCGCCGCCCCACCGCCCGCTCCCCGTCCCGCCGCTCCGCCCCGTTCCGCCACCCCGCCTCCCTCGCGTCCGGCCCCTCCCCGGGTGTCTCCGGCTCCGCCGCCCCGCGTGACTCCGGCTCCGCCCCGGCCCGCGCCCCCGCCTCCCTCGCGTCCGGCCCCTCCCCGGACCGAGCCGTCACGGGCCTCGGACACCCGGCACCGGCAGCACCGGTCGAACCCCTACCCCCTTCCGGGACTCGACCCCGGCCCGCCTCCTCCCACCCCGGCGGCGCCCTCCGGTCCGCCGGAGCGCGAGCCGGCCCGGGCACGCAAGGTCAAGAAGGTCATCAAGCCCAACCTGGACGGCCCGGGCTGGCACTGGGCCGAGGAGCACGAGGACCCGTCCCCGCCGCAGCCCCTGCTCACCGTCCAGGACGCCGTGGGGCCCGCCCACCACTCCCCGGCGCACTCCCCGATCCCCGGCCGCCCCGTCCCCAGGCCGGCCCCGCCCGTGCCATCCTGCCCGGAGCTCCCCCCGCCCCCGGTCATCCGGGTACGGCCGGAGCCCGATCCGCACCCGCGTCCCGATCCGGAGCTGGAATCGCACCCGCGTCCCGATCCGCACCCGCGTCCCGATCCGGAGCTGGAATCGCACCCGCGTCCCGACCTGGGGCCTCCCGCTCCCCGTCCGGGTCCCGGACCCGAGGGCGCCGCCCCGGCGGCCACGACGCCCGCTCCCACGGCGGGCGCCGGGGACGCGCCCGGCGAGCGGAGCACGCCACTGGTCAGCAGCCATCTGATCGACCAGCTTGAGCCGCTCGTCCGGCAGGACGGCCGGCCGGTCGGACCCGCCGTACCGGCCATGGAGCAGCCGGAGCCACACCCCGGGCCGCCCTCGGAGCCGCGTCTTGAACCGCGCTCGGAGCCGCCTCCGGAGCATCGTCCTGAGCCGCGTCTTGAGCCGCGTCCGGAGTTCCGCCTTGAGCCGCGTCCGGAGTCCCGTCCGGGGCCGGTCAACGGAGCGCGGGCCGGAGAGCCCCCGGCCGCGCACGCCGTACCGCCGGCGGTCGAGTCCGAGCGCGGTGTGTCCGAGCGCGGTGTGTCCCGGCGGGCGGGAGCGGCGCCGGAACCGGTTCGGGAGCCGGCGTGGGAGCCCGAACCGGTGCGGGAGCCGGTGCCGGAACCGATGCGGGAGCCGGAAGGGGTGTGGGAGCAAGAACAGGAGATCGGGGAGGAGGCCGGCGGCTGGGTCCCCGTGGGGACCCGGACCACGAGGGTCGTGCGGCCCAAGCCGGACGGGTCCGGCTGGGAGTGGGTGGAGGTACGGGAGTGAGCGACCTCGCCGCCGGACCCGAGGGCGCCGCCCCGGTCCGACCCGCCCGGCACGGTCTGTTGTTGCTGGTCGTCGGCCTTGGCGGGTTCGTGACGACCCTGGACAACACGGTCGTCACGGTCGCCCTGCCCACCATCCAGGCCGAGCTGGGCGCGTCCTTGGCGGCGCTCGAATGGATCGTCACCGGCTACGTCCTCACCTTCTCGGGCTTCATGCTCGCCGGAGGGCGCCTGGCCGACGTCTACGGCCGCCGCAGGGTCCTCATCGCCGGGCTCGCGGTCTTCACGGCCGCCTCCCTCGCCGCCGGGCTGGCGACCTCGGCGGGCGCGCTCGTCGCCGCCCGGCTGGTGCAGGGCTCCGGCGCCGCGCTGATCCTGCCGGCGATGCTGGCGGTGGTCTCGGTCGGCAACGACGACCGGCGGCGGTCGGCGGGCGTCGCGGTCTGGATGGCCTCGGGGGCGGGCGCGCTGGCCCTGGGCCCGGTCGTCGGCGGCTACCTGACCCAGCACTCCCACTGGAGCTGGGTCTTCCTGCTCAACGTCCCCCTCGGCGCGCTCGTCATCGCGCTCGCGGCCGTCGCGATCCCCGAGTCACGTGACGGGGCGGCCGCCCGCGTGGACGTCCCCGGGGTCGTGACGTCGGTCGTCGTCCTGTCGACGGGCACGTTCGCGCTGACCTTCGGGGCGGAGCTCGGCTGGACCACCCCGGTGATCCCGGTGGCGGCGGCCGTCAGCGTGGTCGGGGCCGTCGTCTTCGTCGCCGTCGAGAGGCTCGGCAGGGACCCGATGGTGGATCTCGTCCTGTTCCGGTCGCGGGCGTTCACCGGCGGGGTGGCCGCCCAGGTGCTCTGGGGGCTCGGCGTCAACGGCGTGTTCTTCTTCACGGCGCTGTTCCTGCAGGGGGTCCTCGGCTTCAGCCCGACCATGTCGGGGCTGGCGTTCGTCCCGCTGGCGCTGCTCGTCGTCGTGGTCACGCCGCTGGTCCCGTCCGTCGAGCGCCGGATCGGCGCGGGCCGCACAGTTGCCCTGGGGCTCCTCCTGGTCGCCGCGGGCATGGCCGCCGTGGGGTTCCTGCGGCCCGGTGACGGCTGGGCCGACCTGCTGCCCGCCGTGTGCGTGATCGGGATCGGCTCGGCGCTGACCATGCCGCTGGGCTCGGCGGTGCTGGGGGCCGTCCCGGAGTCCAGGGCGGGAGTGGCGGGAGGCGTGTTCAGCGTGGCACGTGAGATGTCGGGGCTGTTCGGCATCGCGGTCATCGGGGTGATCGTCAACAGCTCCGCGAGCTTCACCGCCGGCTACTCCGCCGGCCTGCTCACCGCGGCCGGCCTGGTCGTGGTCGGTGCCGTCGTGAGCCTGGTGACCCTCCGGTGAGGGTCGCGGTCCTGGCCTTCGGGTCGCGGGGCGACACCCAGCCCTGCGTGGCGCTCGGAGCGGGACTCGCCGCGAGGGGGCACCAGGTCACGGTCGTCGCCGCCGCCCGGTACGGCGGGCTGGTCGAGGAGGCCGGGCTCGGGTCCGCCCCGATCAGCGTCGACCCGTTGAAGATCGTGGAGTCCGAGGAGGGGCAGGCGTGGCTGCGCAGCGGCCCGGCCGGATTCGTCCGGGGGTTCCGCAGGATCGTGGAGCCGCTCGCCGAGCGGCTGGTCGCCGAGGTGGACGCGGCCTGCTCCGGCGCGGACCTGGTGCTCTCGCCCGCGCTGGGCGGCTTCGGGCACCATCTCTCCGAGCGGTACGGCATGCCGTACGCGCTGCTCCACTTCCAGCCCAGCGAGCCCACCGGGGCCTTCCCCAACCCGCTGGTCCCGCTGCGCACCCTCGGCAGGGCGGGCAACCGGGCCAGTTACGCGTTGGTCGAGGGGGTGAGCTGGCTGCTGCTCGGCCGCATGGTGAACCGGGTGCGGGGCAGGGTGCTCGCGCTCGGCCCCATGCGGGGCAGCCCCTTCCGGCAGGCGCGGGCCGGCCGGGTGCCGGTGCTGTGCGGGGTGAGCCCCTCGGTCGTCGCGCGCCCGGTGGACTGGCCCGGCTACGTGCACCTGACGGGGTTCTGGCCGCTGGAGCGGGCCTGGGCGCCCGGCCCGGAGCTGGCGGCGTTCCTGGACGCCGGGCCGCCACCGGTCTACGTGGGGTTCGGCAGCATGGTCCCGGCCGACCCCGGCGCGATGGCGGGGACGGTGGTGGCGGCGCTGCGCCGGGCCGGGGTGCGGGGAGTCCTCCAGGGCATGCCGTACGGCGGGGCGGAGGACATGTTCGTGACCGGCGACGCTGACCACGGATGGCTTTTCCCGCGGATGGCCGCGGTGGTGCATCACGGCGGGGCCGGTACGACGGGGAGCGGGCTGCGGGCGGGGGTCCCGGGAGTGGTCTGCCCCTTCTTCTCCGACCAGCCGTTCTGGGGCGCCCGGGTGGCCCTGCTGGGCGCGGGGACCGCGCCGCTGCCGGTGCGGAAGGTCACGGTGGAGGCACTGGCCGGGAGGGTGGCGCAGGCCGTACGGGACGGGCGGATGAGGGCGGCGGCGGCCCGGCTGGGGGAGCGGCTCCGCGCCGAGGACGGGGTGGGGCGCGCGTGCGAGGCGCTGGGGGTCTGACCGGCGGACGTCCCGTTCCCCGGCGGAGGACCGGGACGTCCGCCACCCGCGACGACTTACCCGCCACCCAAGACGCCCTGCCCGCCACCCGTGACGACCGTCGATTCCCGGTGGCTCCCCGGCGGGGCTTTTCACCGGTCGCCCCGGGACCGGCGATGATCAGCCCGTTCTTGCCGTAATTGGACGGGACATGTCTGGAATTTGACGTTTTAGTGTCAGGCCCTGTTGGGGTGATGGTGATCTCTGTAGAGTGCGAGGCAATCGTTTTGGCTGGCATTACCGGGGAGTTTCAGAACATGCGATTCACGCTGCGACGGGCCCTCGCCGTCGGTGCCATGCTCACGGTCGTCGGGGTCGTGACCCCCGCGGTCGCCGCCTACTCACAGGATGACCCTCGTAGCTGCAACGACCTGATGAGCGCCGACACCCCGGCATACGTCGTGTGCCATTGGCTGGCCAAGCCCGAGGAGGCGCTCGGCGTCGCGGCGTTCTGGCTGAGCGACGACGGGGCCAACCTCAAGGGGGCCACCCCGTCGGAGGGTAACTTCATCGACTGCTCCGCCCCCGGAAGCTCCTGCCCGGCGCTGGAGGGTGACGACACCGTCGGCGACGAGAACTCCCCGGCCCCCGAGGGCGCCGAGGACGGCGGGACGCCCGAGTGCGAGGCCGGCCAGCAGTGCTCGGTCGACGGCAACGAGATGGGCGGCGACGGCACGCCGAGCCGGCCCGAGCCGGGCAGCGCCGCCGCCCCCTCCACCTCGCCCGCCAAGACGGCGGCCACGCAGAGCTTCGCCACGACGGAGCAGGAGATCGCCGCGGCCGCGCAGACCCCCGCCGGCCAGGCGGTCGCCGCCGCCAGGGCCACCGGCATCCGGGTCTGGCTCGACACCGAGCTGGCCGACGACTGGAAGGCGGGCGCCACGCAGTTCGCCGCGGCCGTCAAGCGGGTCGGCGCGCTGGCCGCCCGACCGGAGGTGGCCGGGATCCGGTTCACCTCGCAGCTCGGCTACAACGCGACGTTCAAGACGGACGAGGAGATCACCGCCTTCGTCACGGCCGCCTCGGCGGCGCTGCGCCAGGCGGCCCCCGGCAAGCGGCTGGGCGTGCACACGGTGGTGCCCGAGCTCGCCTGCGGTGCGGACGAGGCGTGCAAGACCGAGATGCGCAAGCGCTACCCGCTGGTCGTCCCCGAGCGGGTCGAGACCCTGCTGAGCGCCGGCCGCGCCGACCAGATCTCCCTGGACACCGGCCTGCTGTACGGCGGCTACGAGACCTGGAAGATCGACGCCGAGAAGGCCCGGCGCAACCAGTGGATCCAGGTCCGGGCCCGCTCCTGGGACGTCCTGGCCCAGGTCGCCGCCGAGGAGACCGGCCTGGTCGGCCAGGTGACGCCCGAGCAGGTCGCCACCCGCGCGTCCACGCCCGTCATGGACGGCGCCGCCCAGCAGGTGAACCTCTGGACCCGCGTCCAGAACGCCCAGGGCACGGTGGACCGGCTGACCGCCTGGGACGACCTGAAGAAGCTCAACCCGATCAAGCGCCGCCTGGCCGCGGTCTACAACCCGACCACCCCTGAGGTGGACGTGGCCACCGACCTCAAGAAGATCTCCGAGGTCTTCAGCCAGGTCTACCTCACCACCGCCTGACCTCAGCGCCACCGCCGACGGGCCCGCACCCCAGCACCGGGGTCGCGGGCCCGTCGTTTCCACCGGGCCGCGGGCCGTCGCCCTCAGCCGTTTCCCACCGGGGCGAGGGCCGTCGCCCTCAGCCGCGCCGGCCTGATCGCCGGCCCGCCCTCAGCCGGGCGGGCCGCGTCGCCTGCCGCCCCCAACGACCCCACTGAGGGCATATAGGCGAGCCTGCGCCGAACGCAGGCAATCCAGCCCCCTTCACCCCGCCGTGACCGCCGGGGACCGGCCAAAAACGCGTCAACACCGGCCCGGTGTGGCCAATGGATCCGCGGTGGAAATCCCGCCGGCCGTCAAGCGCCCGTCATCCGGGGCGCCGGCCGGGGCGTGGCTCCGTCCCCGTTCGATCCGGTTCGCCGTGCTGATCGGTAATGCTTCTCCAACGATCCGCGGCCGATCCCGCCCCGGGTCCGGCCCGTCTCCGTTCCGGAATCCGCGGACACCCCCATTTAACCTGGGGGAGTTTCGGTGTCCGTCGCGCCGACCTCCCGCGGCCGGCCACGTCCAAAACCGATCGAGCTGGACGGACTGAAGAAAGAAGGCTTTCCCAGGTGCGCGCGAATTCGGAGAAGGTTCTCGTCGTCGGGGCCGGTGTGAGTGGATTGACGACCGCGCTCTGTCTGGCCAGGGAGGGATTCCGCGTCACCGTGATCGCGGAGAAGTTCGCGCCCGAGATCGTCTCGGTCGTCGCGGGCGCGCTGTGGGAGTGGCCGCCCGCGGTGTGCGGTTACCACCACGACCAGATCTCCCTCGCCCGCTCCAAGGACTGGTGCGTCACCTCCTACGGGATGTTCGAGGAGCTGGCGCGGGCCAGGGTCCCCGGGGTGGCCATGCGGAGATCCAACTTCTACTTCAGACGCCCCGTCGACGAGAGCCCGCACGACCTGCACAAGATGGAGGAACTGGCGGGGAAGGTGCGCGGCTTCGTCCGCGACCCGTCGCTCGCCGAGCGCAACGGCGTCAGCCCCGGATACGGCGTGGTCGACGCCTACTCCCACATGGCCCCGATGATCGACACCGACCAGTACATGGCGTGGCTGATGCGCCAGGTCAAGGCCCACGGGGTGCAGGTCAGGCGGTATCGGGTCGAGGGGACGCTGGCCGAGGGGAGGGCCGAGCTGCTCAACCGGTTCGGCGCCGAGGTGATCGTCTGCTGCGCGGGACTCGGCACCGCCCAGCTCCGCGGGGTCGGCATGTATCCGCTGCGCGGCGCGCTCGTGCGGGTCCGCAACGGCGGGCTCGGCGGTCCCCGGATAAGCGAGGCCCACTGCGTCTCCCACGTCGAGGGCCAGGACGAGCAGGACATCGTCTTCATCGTGCCGCGCAACCAGAGGCTTCTCGTTCTCGGCGGACTGGCGGAGAAGGACGAGTGGGACACCGGCATCGATCTGGACAATCATCGGCCCGTGCGGGAGATGTATGAGCGCTGCCTGGCGTTCATGCCCGCACTCCGGAACGCCAGAATAGACCCGGATGAGCCGGTCCGGGCCGGACTGCGGCCATTCCGGAATGAGAATGTCTGCCTGGAATGGGATGAGGCGGACCAGGTCATTTACAATTTCGCGCACGGTGGGGCCGGATTCAGTTTCTCCTGGGGATGCGCGAAAGAGGCGGTCGCGCTGGTGCGTTCAGCCGTGACGGACCGTGAATACTCATATTCCTGCTAGCTGATTCCGCCCGAGAGTGGTTGGAAGCGAAACATGCGAAGAACTGTTCATTTCCTCCTGATCGCGGGCACGGCCGTCGCTCTGGCCGTGTCACTGCCATTGATCCTCGCGCACACCGGCATCGCCTCGCCGCGGAGCTCCGGGCGCCCCGCGCCGGCTTCCGGACCGACTCCCCAGCCGCCGAAGGCCGGGGCCGCCCCCGCGCCGCCGCGGTGGCCCACCCTGCGTCTCGGCGACGGGGGAGCCCGGGTCGAGGAGGTGCGCAGGCGCCTGGACCGGCTGGGTTTCAGTCCAGGGCACGCCGGATCCGGATACGATTCCGCGCTGCGCGTGGCCGTGTGGGCCTTCCAGAAGGCGAACGGGCTGCCCCCCGTCGACCAGGTCGACCTGCCGACCTGGCGGGCGCTGGCCCGTCCGGCGCGCATCAGGCCGCTGGTGAGCTACGGCGGGCCCGTGCGGGTGGAGATCGACCTGCGCCGTCAGTTGCTCACGGCGTGGAAGGACGGCAGGCCCGCGCTGGTCACCCACATTTCGACCGGTAACGGCGAGTCCTACTGCAAGAACGGCCACTGCGGGGTCGCCGTCACGCCCACCGGCGACTTCCGCGCCTGGTGGCGGACGGCCGGATGGACCACCGGGCCCCTGGGCGAGCAGTTCTACACGGTCTACTTCAACGGCGGCATCGGCTTCCACGGCTCCGAGCGGGTCCCGCGCCACCCCGCGTCCCACGGGTGCATCCGCGTCCCGCTCCACAACGCCAAGCCCCTCTTCCGGATGATCCAGACAGGGGACCAGGTCTACGTCCGCCATCCCGAGCGGGACGTCTGACGGAGGGCCCGGCGGGGCGGCCGGAAAGCCCGGAGGCTGACGGGAGGCCCGGAGGCTGAGGGAAGGGTCCGGCGGCTGACGGAGCGGAGGGCCCGGAGGCTAACGGGAGGGGCCGGCGCCGGAGACGACGATCGAGGAGCGGTGGCCGAGCAGGCCCCCGATGCCGTCGTCCACCTCGTCCTGCGGGGGCGCCTGCTCATCCGGCGAGGAGGGCGGCCCGCCGCCCTCCAGGCCGAGGGCCGCCAGGATCATCGGGAAGGAGCGCTTGAACTCGCGGGTCCAGTAGGGCCAGGTGTGGGTGCCGTCCTTGTACAGGTGGACCACGTGCTTGACGCCGTACCGGCGGAGCTTGGCGACCAGGTCCTTGGCCGTGTAGGCGGAGATCGGCTCGCTGAGGTGGGCGGGGCTCCAGGGCGCGCCGGGCGGGTCGAGCTCGCCGAGCCGGCTGGTGGTGCCGCTGGAGATGTAGACGCTCGTCCCGCGCAGGTTCCTGGCCAGGTAGGCGGGGTCGTTGTCCCGCCAGACCCGCCAGTTCTTGACCGGGTCCCCCCACAGGGCCTTCGGGTCCTTCCGCTCGGCCGCCTGCGCGTTCATGATGAGCTCGGGGATGCCGGGCAGGCGGGTGGACATGACGCCGCTGTAGGAGCCGGCGAAGCGGAACATCCCGGGGTGCCGCGCGGCGTACTTCATCGCGCCGTAGGCGCCCATGGACAGACCGGCGACGGCCCGGCGGCCGCCGGCTCGGTAGCCGGTCTCCAGCAGGCGGCGCACCTCGTAGGTGTGGAAGGTCTCCCAGGCGGGAGCCCCGCCCCTGCCGCCGTTGTACCAGTCGGAGTAGTTCCCGGCGCGGCCCGCCTCGGGCATCACGACGATCGCGTCCAGGTCCGCGGCCATCTCCTCGACGTCGGTCATCCGGGTCCACGAGGTGTAGTTGTCAGCGCCGCCGTGCAGCAGGTAGAGCACCGGCCAGGTGCGCCCGGCCCGCTTCGACCAGCCTCGGGGCAGCAGCAGCCGGACCGGCAGGATCGCGTTGACCGAGGGCGACGACACCTGGATGTCGAGCATGCGCGGGCCGAGCCGGCGCTCCTTCACCACTCGCGCGCTGCCGGCCAGCGCGGCCGGCCAGGGGCCGGACGGGCTCTTGCCGGACGGGCTCTCGCCGGCCGTGCCGCCAAGGTCGGCGTGCGCGGTCGTCGGCAGGCCGACGATCAGCGCGGTCGCCAGCACCAGGAGTCCGCGTCGAGCAGGTCGCATCGTCTTTCCTCCACCCGGCCTGGAGACAGGGGCCGTGGCAGGCGACCCTAAGCCCGGCTCCCGGGGCGCGGATATGAGCGTTCGCAACGAAACGGGAGAGGTGATTGAGCCGCGCGAACAAATCCCCCGAACGGGTGGCCGTTATCACAGTGGTGACAAAACGCGCTGGTGGATTGTGGGCTGTCAGGGCTCCCTTATGTCGATTTGTCTCTGTAAGTTTGCCGATCACCTCGGGTGTTCTTGGGAGCCGCCACGTGGACCTGATCGGCGAAGAAGAGATCCGCCGCTTCCTCGCGGAGCGGATCGCGACCCGCTGCCGTCTGCCCCTGGCGGACGTCGACCCCGACCGCCCCCTGGAGGAGTTCGGGCTGTCCTCCCGTGACGCGGTCGCGGTGGCCGGCGAGCTGGAGGTGTTCCTGGGCCGGGAGCTGGGGCCCACGCTGGTCTGGGAGTACCCCACGATCAACCGGCTCGCGCGGGGCCTGGCGTCCGGTACGGCCGCCGCCCCGGCGGCCGGCCGTACGGCCGACCCCGAAGAGGCGATCGCGGTGATCGGCGTCGGATGCCGTCTCCCGGGCTCCGTGCACGGGCCGGAGGACTTCTGGCGGCTGCTCATGGCGGGCGGCGACGCGGTGGGCCGGGTGCCCGAGGACCGGTGGGCGGCCTTCGACGACGGCTCCCCCCGCACCGCCGAGGCGCTGGCCGCGACCACCCGGCACGGCGGGTTCCTGGACGACGTGGCCGGCTTCGACGCCGACTTCTTCGGGATCGTCCCGGGGGAGGCCGAGGTCATGGACCCGCAGCAGCGCCTGCTGCTGGAGACGGCCTGGGAGGCGCTGGAGCACGCCGGCATCGCCCCCCGGTCGCTGGGCGGCAGCCGTACCGGGGCGTTCGTCGGCATCTCCGGCAACGAGTACGCCTACCTGACCACCGCCGATCCGGCGAAGGTGGACGCCTGGACGGCGACGGGGGCGGCCTTCAGCATCGCCGCCAACCGGCTGTCCTACCTGCTCGACCTGCGCGGGCCGAGCCTGTCGGTGGACACCGCCTGCTCGTCCTCGCTGGTCGCCACGGATCTCGCCGTCCGGAGCCTGCGCTCGGGGGAGAGCGACCTGGCGCTCGCGGCGGGGGTCAACCTGCTGCTCTCACCGGTGATCACGATGGCGTTCGACCAGGGCGGCGGGACCGCGCCCGACGGCCGTTGCAAGAGCTTCGACGCCTCGGCGGACGGGATGGTCAGGGCCGAGGGGTGCGGCGTCGCCGTGCTGAAGCGGCTGGCCGACGCCGAGCGCGACGGCGACCGGATCCTGGCCGTCGTCCGGGCCACCGCGGTGAACCAGGACGGCCGTTCGAACGGGCTGGTCGCGCCCAATCCGGAGGCCCAGGAGGAGCTCCTGCGCGCCGCCTACACCGGGCTGGACGGCCCCGACTACATCGAGGCCCACGGCACCGGGACCTTCCTGGGCGACCCCATCGAGGCCCGGGCCGTCGACGCCGCGCTGTGCGGCGGCCGTACCACGCCGCTGCTCATCGGCTCCGCGAAGAGCAACCTCGGCCATCTTGAGGCCGCGGCGGGGATCACCGGCCTGATCAAGACCGTCCTCGCGCTCCACCACGGCGTGATCCCGCCCAGCGTCCACTTCCACCGGCCCAACCCGCACATCCCCTGGGAGCGTCTCAAGGTCGTCACCGCTCCGACCCCCTGGCCGGGCGACCACCCCCGGGCCGGGGTCTCCTCCTTCGGCTTCGGCGGGACCAACGCCCACGTCGTCCTGGAGCGCGCCGCGCCGGTCGCGCCCCCCGCCGCGGCCGCCCCGACCCCGGCCCCGGCCCCGGGCCGGTACGGCGAGGCCGGACGCGACCGGCCGGGGGCGAAGGTGTTCCTGCTCACGGACGTGTCCGCCGAGCGGGTCCGGGAGCACGCCCGGGTGCTCGCGGACTGGATCGGCGCCGAGCTCGCCCCCGACGGGGCGCCGCTTGAGGGAGCCGCGCCCGCGGAGGTCGCCTCCGACGGCGCCGCACCCGCGAAGGCCGCCTCCGACGGCGCCGCACCCGAGGAGCGCGCGTCCGAGGGCGTCGTGCTCGGCGACATCGCGCACACGCTCGCCCGGCGGGCCGGGCGCGGGCGGGCCGGGGCCGCCGTCGTGGCCGCGGACGCCGGGGAGCTGCTGGCCGGGCTGCGGGCCGTACAGGGCGGCGGGGGCGTCGCCGGAGCGGCGGTGGCCGGCGGGCGCGGGCCGGTGTGGGTGTTCTCCGGATACGGCTCGCAGTGGACGGGGATGGGGGCCCGGCTCTACGCCGAGGAACCGGTGTTCGCCGGAGTGATCGACGAGCTGGACCCGATGTTCCGGGACGAGGCGGGCATCGAGCTGCGGGAGATCGTCGCCGGAGGCCGGGAGGCGGAGGGCGTGGCCACCGCGCAGCCGGTGATCTTCGCGGTGCAGGTGGCGCTGGCCGGGCTCTGGACGTCGCACGGGGTACGGCCGGTGGCGGTCGTCGGGCACTCGATGGGCGAGGTCGCGGCGGCCGTGGTCGCGGGCGGGATCGGGCTGCGCGACGCGGTCCGGGTGATCTGCCGCCGCGCCGGCCTGCTCGGGACGCTGGGCGGCGGCGGGGCGATGGCGGTGCTGGAGGTGGCCGCGGAAGAGGTCCCCGCCGACCTCCATGTCGCCGTCCACGCCTCGCCGCGGCAGTGCGTCGTCACCGGCGACTCCGGCCGGGTCGAGGAGTTCGCCGCCGAGGTCAGGGCGCGGGGTCTGCTGTCGCGGGTGCTGACCGCCGAGGGCGCCGGGCACTCGCCGCAGGTCAAGCCGCTCCTGCCGAAGCTCCGCGAGGCACTGGCCGCCATCGCCGGGGGCAAGCCCGAGATCCCGTTCTACTCGACCGTCTTCGACGACCCCCGCGAGGTCCCCACCTTCGAACCCGCCTACTGGGCCGCCGGGGTCCGCCGCCCGGTGCGCCTGCTCACCGCCCTCCAGGCCGCCGCCGAGGACGGCCACACCGTCTTCACCGAGATCAGCCCGCACCCCGTCCTGGCCTCGGCGATGCGTGACTCGCTCCCCGCGGGCACGGTGATCACCCACTCCCTGCGCCGGGGGCACGACGAGGAGCTGCGCCTGCAGCTCGCGGCGGCCGCGGTCGCCATGCCCGCGCTGGTCACGGCCTCCTCCGGCCGGGTCGTCGACCTTCCCTTCTCGCCCTGGCGGCGCGGACGGCACTGGGTCTCCGCCACCCGGCGAGCCGCGCTCCCGCCCGGCAGCCACCCGCTGCTCGGCGTGCACGTCGAGAGCCCCGCCGGACACCTGTGGACCACGACCGTCGACGACCTCTCCGAGGCGCCCTGGCGCCTGGACCCCTCGCTCTGGCGGTTGCACGGCCTGCCCGTCCTGCCGCTGGCCGTGGTGGCGGCCCTCGCCCAGGCGGCGGGGGCCGAGGTCCGGGGCGAGGTCGAGCTGACCGGCGTCACCCTGGACGCGCTGCTGCCCCTGCCCGCCACGGTCACCACCACCCTCACCCCGTCCGGCGAGGTCGAGATCGACGCCAGGAACGCCGCGGGCGTCTGGGTCCGGTACGGCACCGCGACCGTCGTGCCCGGCCCGTCCCCGGCCGGGCCCCTGCCGAGCCCCGCCGAGCTGGCCGAGCGGCTGCGGGGCCCCTCGGGGGTGCCGGTGGAGATCGGACGGCTGGGAGGCGACGGCACACCGGTGGGACTGCTGGCCAAGGACATCCCGGCCACCGCCGTGCCGGTCCCGCTGGCCGGCAAGCTCCTGGCGCGGGTGTGGGAGCCGGGACCAGGTGTCGAGACCGCGCCGGCCGGGAATGGATCCGATCCGCGCCCGGCCCGTGGCTGGCTCATCGTGGCCGTCAAGGGGGATCCGCGGGCCGGGCGCCTCGCCCGCGACCTCGCCGCCGCCGGGCACACCGTCGGCCACCTCGACCTGCCCGGCGTGGCGCCGGGCGGTCCCGTGCCCTCCCTCGTCCCGGCCCAGCGCTCCGCCCCCCGGCGGACGGCGCCGGTCCCGGCCCCGCTCACACTCCCCGCGGGCGACGGGGCCGAGGAGGTCGTCGTGCTGGCCCCGGGCGGCCTGAACCCGGCCGGCGCCGAGGCCCTGTACCTCGCCGTCACCCGGATCGCCGCTGAGCTCGCGGGGACCGGGCGGCGGCTGCGGCTCGTCACCGACCGGGCGCAGGCCGTACTGGACGGGGAGCCGGGCGACCCCGGCGCCGCCGCGCTGCGCGGCCTCGTCCGGGTGCTGGCCTTCGAGCAGGCGGGGCTGCGGGCCCGGCTGCTCGACGTGGACGGCCCGGAGGCGCTCCTGGCCGAGCTGACGGCCGACCGGCCGGACGACGAGGTGGCCTGGCGGGCGGGCGTCCGCTACACCGCCCGGCTGGCCGCGCTCCCGGACGACGGCGACCGGCGCCGCGCCGGCGCGCGCGGGCCGGTGGTACGGCGGGGCGGGGGCTACCTGATCACCGGCGGGTACGGCGGGCTGGGGCTGGTGGTGGCGCGGTGGCTGGCCGAGCGGGGGGCGGGGCGGATCGTGCTCGGCGGCCGGTCGGGGCCGTCGGCCGCGGGGGCCGCGGCGATCGCGGGACTGCGGGCGCTGGGCGTCGACGTCCAGGTGGTGACCGGTGACCTGGCCCTGCCGGGCGTGGCCGAGGGGCTGGTCGACGTGGTCACCGCAGGCGGCGTACGGCTGCGCGGGGTGATCCACGCGGCGGGCGTGCTGGACGACCACCTGGTCACCGACGTGGGCCCCGGGGACCTACACCGGGTCTGGTCGGCCAAGGTCCACGGCGGCCGGGAGCTGCACGAGGCGACCAGGGACGCGCCTCTCGACTGGTGGGTGGCGTTCTCCTCGGCGGCGGCACTGCTCGGGTCACCCGGGCAGGCGGCCTACGCGGGGGCGAACGCCTGGCTGGACGCCCTGTGCGACCTGCGCCGGGCCGAGGGGCTGCCCGGGACGACGATCAACTGGGGCACCTGGGCCGACGTCGGCGGGGCCGGCCAGGCGGTGCTGCCCGCGGTCACGCCCCTGACCCCGGACGAGGGCGTCGAGGCGCTGGAGGCGCTCCTGGCCCGGGGCGCGGACGCCGCGGGCGTGCTGCGGCTGGACGCGGCGGCGGCCGTCGCCGCCTTCCCCGGCATCGCGCGCATGCCGTACTTCGCGGATCTGGCGGGCGCGGCCGCGACCGGCGGCGACTGGGCGGGGCCCGAGGCGCTGGCCGCGATGGAGCCCGGCCAGGCCCTGGAGGCCGTCGTCGCCAAGGTCAGGGAGCGGACGGCCGTCGTGCTGGGCTTCGAGACAGCCTGGCTCCAGGAGGGCACGGTGCTCACCGAGGCGGGCCTCGACTCGCTCGCGGCCACCCGGGTGCGGGGCATGATCGAGCACGACTTCGGGGTGGCCGTGCCGACCGCGCTGCTGCTGCAGGGCGCGACGCTCGGGGACGTCGCCGTGGCCGTGGCCGCCGGGCTGGGCATCCACGGCACCGCCGGGACGCGCCCGGTCGAGCCCAGGGACGCGGCGGAACGGCAGGTCGTGGCGGCCCTCACCCGGATCCTCGGGCGCGTGCCCGGGGTCACCGAGGAGATCCCGGCCGGCGTCCTGCCCGTCGTGCTGGACGTCCTCGGCCGGGAGGCCGGCCGCGAGCTGGCCGCCGACGGCGTGCTCACCGGGGCCCAGGTCGCCGGCCTGCTCCGGGAGATCGACGAGGAGGAGGCCGCCCGGGGCGTCGTCCGCCCGCTGACCCCCGCGGCCCGCGCGTACCTGGCCGCCCGCCGCGCCGCGCCGGAGTCCGGTGTACCGGCGGCCGGCGCTGCCACGGCGCCGGAGGACGGGCGGGTGCCGCTGTTCCTGGGACATCCGGCCGGTGGGACCACGGGGGTGTACGCGCTGCTGGCCGGGGCGCTGGGGGCCGGCCAGGTGGTGTTCGGGCTGGAGCGCCTGGACGGCGTCGGGGCCCTCGGCGCCGAGGTGGGGGTGAGCGAGCGGGCCGCCCGGTACGTGGCGGAGATCAGGAAGGTGCAGCCCGCCGGGCCGTACCGGGTGGGGGGATGGTCGTTCGGGGGGATCCTGGCGTTCGAGATCGCCCGGCAGCTCGGGGCGGAGAACGTGGAGCTGGTGGCGATGATCGACTCGGGCCTGCCGGACGAGGTGGCGGCCGCGGAGCGGGCACGGATCGCGGCCAGGCGGTACGCCGACTTCGCCACCTATCTCACCGAGACCTACGGGGTGCCCGTCCGGCTCGCCTACGACGAGCTCGCGGGCCTGAGCGAGGCCGGCCAGCTCGCCCTGGCCGAGACGCGCATCGCCGGATCGGGGGTGCTGGACCTGCTGGGGGAGGCCATCCTCCGGCACCAGATCACCTCGCACGAGGACACCCGGGCCATCGAGGGATACCGGGCCGGGACCTATGAGGGCCGCGTGGTGCTCTACCGCTCCACGGACCCGACCCCCTGGGCGGTCGAAGACATCCGATACGCCCACGCCGACGACCCCACGAGGGGATTCGGCCCGTTCAGCCTGGGGCTGGAGATCGTCACGATCCCCGGGTCGCACCACCTCAACCTGCTCGACCCGCCCCACGTCGAAGTCATCGCCGCTCACCTTGGAGGCCAGCTGTGACACTCGCACAGGCCGTCGTCGACGGTGCCGATCCCGAAGAGCTCGCACGCCTGGAGGTCCCCACGGCCTTCCGGGCGGCCCACACCCGTAAGGACGAGGTCGGCATGTTCGGCCGGAGCCCGCACGGCGTCAACGACGTCGACAAGGACATCACCAGGTCCATCCACGTGTCCGAGGTGCCGATGCCGGAGCTCGCCCCGGACGAGGTGCTGATCGCGGTCATGGCCAGCGCCATCAACTTCAACACCGTGTGGACGGCCATGTTCGAGCCGATCCCCACGTTCGCGTTCCTGGAGCGGTTCGGGCGTGAGGACCCGCGCCACGACCGGGACTTCCACGTGCTCGGCTCGGACGCCTCCGGGGTGATCGTCCGGATGGGCGCCGCCGTACGGCGCTGGAAGATCGGCGACCGGGTCGTCGTCTCGCCCGCCTACGTCGACGAGCAGGACCCGATCACCCACTCCGACTCCATGCTCGGCGCCGACCTGCGCGCCTGGGGGTTCGAGACCAACTACGGCGGGCTGGCCGAGTTCGCGGTGGTCAAGGCCACCCAGCTCCTCCCCAAGCCCAGGCACCTGACCTGGGAGGAGGCCGCCTGCAACATGCTGTGCGCCTCCACCGCCTACCGGATGCTGGTCAGCGAGCGCGGCTCCCGGATGAAGCAGGGCGACGTGGTGCTGATCTGGGGCGCGACCGGCGGGCTCGGCGCGTACGCCGTGCAGCTTGTCAGGAACGGCGGCGGCATCCCGGTGGGCGTGGTCAGCTCCGACGAGAAGGCCGCCCTCCTGCGCCGGATGGGCTGCGAGCACATCGTGGACCGCTCGCAGTTCGACCACCTCAACGACGAGAAGTCCTGGCGCAGGCTCGGCGCCGAGGTCCGGCGGCAGGTGGGGGAGGATCCGCACATCGTCTTCGAGCACACCGGCAAGGACACCTTCGGCGCGTCCGTCTACGTCGCGCGGCGCGGCGGCTCGGTCGTCACCTGCGGGTCGTCCAGCGGGTACGCCCACGAGTACGACAACCGGCACCTGTGGATGAAGCTCAAGCGGATCGTCGGCTCCCACGGGGCGAACTACCAGGAGTGCCACGAGGTCAACCGGCTGCTCTCGCTGGGCGTGCTCCAACCCACCCTGTCGACGGTCTACCCCCTCGACCAGACCGGCGACGCCGCCCGTGCCGTACAGCTCAACAAGCATGTCGGCAAGGTCGGCGTGCTGGGTCTGGCCCCTGCCGAGGACCTCGGCGTCGAGGACCGCGCGCTCAGGGAGCGCATCGGTGAGGATCGGATCAGGCTGTTCCGGAGCTGACGGACCGCCTGGCCCGCAGGACGATCTCCAGCTCGAACCGGATGTCCGGATCGCTGAGCTGGTCGCCGTAGAGCTCCTCGAGCTGGCGCAGCCGGTAGCGCACGGTCTGCGGGTGCACGTGGAGCCGGGCGGCGACCTCCCCGGCGCCCCGGCCGTGCCGCAACCACGCCAGCAACGTCTCGGCCAGCCGGTCCTGCTGGCTGGGACGCAGGTGGGCCAGCGGCGCGAGCCGCACCTCGGTGAGGGCGCTGACCAGCTCCTCGTCCTTGAACACGATAAGAGTGGCCATGTGATCGGAACAGCGGAGCACGCCGCGCTCCTCGGTGAGCACCCCCCGCCGGTGCAGGTCCAGCGCCTCACGGGCCCAGCGCAGCGAGGTCGCGGCGGCGGCCAGCGGTACGGCGGGCCCGACGGCCGCCTTCCAGCCGCGTAGCCCGGCCTCCAGGGTCTGGGCCCGTCCCGGGCCGTTGGGGTCGGGGACGATCAGGCAGGGGCCGGGCCGGTCGAGGCCGGACAGCACGTCCGGCGGGAGCGAAGGGGTGCGGTAGCCCCTGGAGTGCTCGTCCAGGGCGACCCCGGCCACGGTCCTGGGCAGCCGCCAGCCCGAAGCCTTGGCCAGGTCGGCGATCGCCTCGGGGGAGGCGGCCGGCTGGCTCAGCAGCAGGTCCATCAGCCGCCGGCGGCGGCGCTCGATCTCTCCGGCCGCGCGGGCCCTGGCCTCCTCGAAGCCCTCGGCGGCGGCGTCGGCGAGCTGGTCGAGGTAGACGAAGATGGCCTCGCCCAGGTCGTAGAGGTGCTGCGGGGTGAGGCCGAGGTGCTCGGACTGCTCGGTCAGCCGCCGCCAGGCCACCCGGGCGCCGAGCCGCATCGCGGTCTGCAGGGGGTCGAGGTTGCGGCCCTCGTTGGCCTCACCGCGCCCGATGGTGCGGAAGACCTCGGGCTCCCACGGCGCACTGGGGTTCTCGATCCGGTCCACGAACTGGCGCAGGGCCTCGTCCACGGCCAACCGGATGGCCTTGATGTAGATCGCGTCGGCCGGCCGGGAGTATTCGGGGATCCGGACCGTGATTTCCTTGATCACCTGATCGGCCACCTCGGTGAGGCCCGGTCTCAGCAGTCTGGCCACTTCCGCCGGCGCGGATCTCCATAACCGCTGGTCGGACAGATCGTGAGATCTTCTCTTACGGTCACCGAAACCGGTGGCAACGAGCCTGGAATCTTCTTTTGTCGCCATGGACCCTCCCGTCGGAGTGCGCCTCACATTCTGATCTCATTGACACTTTGAGCAAGTAGCAAACGCTTGTTCTTGTCTCAAATGCAACATGTGCGGCTTCCGGCGGGAGGGGCGGGGCTATTTGAGGTAGCCGGCGAACTCCTCCAGGGAGATCAGTCCGTCGCCGTCCAGGTCGATCCTGGCGATGGCGGCCTCGGCGGCCTCGGGGGTGATCGGCTGGCCGAGCACCTCCATCAGGCGCGTCATCTCGGTGGCCGAGATCAGGCCGTCACCGTCGACATCAATGATCTTGAAGGTCGTCGCGTAGTCATCCGCCACGGGTGCATCCGCCTTCCGGCAGCAGGGAAATGAGACGCAAGCACATTAGCGGGGGATCGCGGCGCGGAGGGAGGGTGGGCCGGCGGCGCCGGAGGCCGTTCCCGGCCGCCTGTGTGCCTCCCCGGCCGGCCCGGCGGGTCTCCCTGGTCGGTCCTGCGGGCTCTCCGGGCGGTCCGGCGCTGGTGCGTCCCTTCCGGTCGGTCCGGCGCGTCCCCCTGATCTGGTGTCCCCGGCTCCTGGCGCGACCTGCTTGACGCCTGGGCCGAGGGGCCCGCTTCGAGGCGCTCCCCCCTTCCCGGCGCGACCCGCTTGCCAGGTGTCGCCGTGACGGCGGCCCTGTCCGCCCGCCGTGACGGGTCCGCCTGCCGTGACGGATTCGGCCCCATTGCCGGTGTTGCGAGAATAAAGCCATTTACTGCGAATATTAAAGTGATATGCATATTGGCTTTATCTGGCGATTCACATTTACCGCCGGCAAAGAAACGCGCGTTTCTCGTCCGATGCATCAACTGGATTTGGAAGGCATTGTTCGCGGGTTTTCCCGGTCGGTTCAAAACTGTCGGCGCCGGGTTTTCGGTGATTGAGGAAGGAGAGAGAAGACGGTGTGGCTACCCTTATGAAACGCATCCTGGCGGGCGGCGCGCTCGCCGGGGCCGTTCTCGCTCAGTCGTCCGTCCCAGCGGGTGCCGACACGGCGCCGGACTTGCTGACGGGCCAGGCGCATGCCCGCTATGAGGCAAACGACCCCTATTGCGAAAAGCTGGCGCTCCTTCCCGTCGCGGTAGGGGTTTCCAGTGATCTCTGCAATACTTCCCTCACTTACTGGGAGAATCGCGCCACTTTCATTCCGCAGGTCACCCAGATCAGTGGGATCAGCTATGTGAAGCCGGCCGCCGGCTCGGCTCCGCAGAGCTACATTCCGCTGTGCAAGTGGCTCCGTCTGCCGCTGTTCCTCTGCGCGGTCCCCCCGGGCCCCGCCGGCCCGCAGGGTCCTGCCGGTCCTGCCGGTCCTGCGGGTCCTGCGGGTCCTGCCGGTCCTGCGGGTCCTGCCGGTCCTGCCGGTCCTGCGGGTCCTGCCGGTCCTGCCGGTCCTGGGGGTCCTGCGGGTCCTGCCGGTCCTGCGGGTCCTGAGGGCCCCGCCGGTCCTGAGGGCCCCGCCGGTCCTGCTGGTCCTGAGGGTCCTGCTGGTCCTGAGGGTCCTGCGGGTCCTGAGGGTCCTGAGGGTCCTGCGGGTCCCGCCGGTCCTGAGGGTCCCGCCGGTCCTGAGGGTCCCGCCGGTCCTGAGGGGCCGCAGGGTTCGGAAGGACCTGTCGGTCCTGAGGGTCCTGCCGGTCCTGAGGGTCCCGCCGGTCCTGAGGGTCCCGCCGGTCCTGAAGGTCCTGTGGGTCCTGAGGGCCCCGCCGGTCCTGAGGGGCCGCAGGGTCCGGAAGGACCTGTCGGTCCTGAGGGTCCTCAAGGTCCTGAAGGTCCGCAAGGTTTCGAGGGCCCGCAGGGTCCGGAAGGCCCCGAGGGCCCGCAGGGTCCGGAAGGACCTCCTGGTCCTCCCGGAGCGGTTCAGCAGGTGCGCACCGTCTCCATCCGCCCTGCCGTCCCTATCCGCCCTGTCGTCCTGCAGGTCGTCCCCCGCCCCGCCCTGCACGTCCTGCCGGGCTTCACGGTCTGCCAGACCTGGTGCTTCTGATTCCCGCCGGAAGCGGGATCGGACTCCACACCCGGTGAGACCGTGCCGGAGACCGCGCGGGCCGAGGGCCGGCCGGCGCGGTCGAACGGGACACGGGGACACCGGGGCACCGGTAGGGCAGACGTCCGGACCGGTGGGGCAGACGTTCGACAGGTGAAGCTCGGTAGGTGTAACAGGTGAGGGTGCGGGCCGGTCTCGGCCCGCACCCTCACCCGCCTGTGCCCTCCCCGGAGGGCCTGCCCCCGATCTCCTGAGGGGTCGCCCCGGAGGCGACGGCGGCCGACCCCGACCGGCCCGCCGTCAGACCACGGCACCCGACCCCTCGCGAGGCCGGGGCGCGCTCCGGGGTCGCGGCGGTGGCGCGGAGCTGCGCTTCTCGAACTCCACCGCCAGCGGCGCGGCGACCAGCGCGGAGGACAGCGTGCCGGTGACGACGCCGATCAGCAGCGCCACCGCGAAGTCGGTCAGCGAGTCACCGCCGAGCACGGCCAGCGCGACCAGGATGAACAGCGCGCCCAGGCCCGTGTTCACCGTACGGGGCAGGGTCTGCAGGATCGCGGTGTCGGTCACCTCCGCGAACGGCGTCCGGGGCCGCCGCGCCCACAGCTCGCGGACGCGGTCGAAGACCACGACCTTGTCGTTGACCGAATAGCCGATCACGGTGAGCATCGCGGCCAGGAACACCCCGTCCACCGGCCTGCCCAGCCACGCGAACGCGCCGACTACGACCGCCGCGTCCACGACCAGGGCCAGCACCGTCGCCAGGCCGAACGTCCAACGGAAGCGGAAGGCCAGGTAGCCGAGCTGCGCGGCGAGCGCCACACCCAGCGCGATCAGCGCGTTGCGGCGCAGTTCCTCGCCCAGGCTCGGCCCGATGAGCTCGTCGCGCTCCTTGGCGATCGGCCCGGCCCCGCTCTCCAGCGCCGTCTCGATCCTCGCCAGGTCGGCGTCGCCGATGCGGCCGGTCCGCACCGAGACGTCCTCGCCCGACGCCTGCACCACCGCGTCCGGGAACCCGGCCCCGGCGACCAGGTCGCGGGCGGCGTCCGCGCTGATCGGGACGCCGGTGGAGTACTCCACCAGCCGGCCGCCGGTGAACTCCACCCCGAAGCTGACCCCCCGCACCGCCACCCCGGCCACGGCCCCGGCCAGCAGCACGCAGGTGACCGCGTAATACACCGCGCGGTGGCGCATCAGGCGGGGTCCACGCGTGTTCAGCCAGGTCCGGACGCGTCCGATGCCGGACAGTCCGGTCAGCCCCGGCCGCCTCGCCACCGCCGGCCGCCGCACCGCCCACTCGGCCAGCACGCGGGTGACGACCATCGCGGTGACCAGCGAGGCGACCACACCGATGCTCAGCGTGACGCCGAAGCCGCGCACCGGCCCCGAGGCCAGGAAGAACAGCAGTCCCGCCGCGAGCAGGGTGGTGATGTTGGAGTCCGCCACCGCGCTCCAGGCGTTGCGGAAGCCCTTCTCCAGTGCCGGCCGGAGCCTCGGCCCGGCGGCGTACTCCTCCCTGGCGCGCTCGAAGACCAGCACGTTGGCGTCCACCGCCATGCCGATCGCGAGGACGAAACCCGCCAGTCCCGGCAGGGTGAGCGTGGCGCCGAGCGCCACCAGCGCCGCGTAGGAGACGAGCGCGTAGCAGGCCAGGGCGATGGCGGCGATGAAGCCCACCAGCCGGTAGGTCACCACGATGAACAGGGCGGTGAGCAGCACGCCGATGACGGCCGCCTGGGCGCTGGCCGCGATCGCGGCCGCGCCGAGCGTCGGGCCGACGATCCGCTGCTCGACGATCTCGACGGGCACCGGCAGCGAACCGCCCTTGATCAGCGCGGCCAGGTCCGCCGCCTCCTCGGCGGTGAAGGAGCCGGTGATCTGCGTGGAGTCGCCCGGCAGGCCCACCTCGCAGGCCACGCCCTCGTTCACCTGGGGCGATACGACGATCTTGGAGTCGAGCATGATGGCGACCCGCCGCTTCGGGTCGCCCACCGGGTTGCAGGCGGCCTCGCCGGTCAGCTCGGCCCACGCCCGGCGGCCCCCCTCACGCAGGTCCACGGTGACGTACCAGCCGCTGCCCTGCTGGGGGTCGATCCCGGCCTGGGCGTCCCCGACACCGTCCCCGGTGAGCCGGGCCGGGCCGATGAGCAGTTTGACGCCGTCCTCGTCGGCGACGACCTGTTCGCCGGACTTGGGCGAGGTCGCCGCGTCGGCCAGGGCGACGACGGGGTGGAAGGTGAGCTGGGCGGTCTTGCCGATGACCTCGGCGGCCTTGGCCGGGTCCTGCACGCCGGGCAGTTCCACGATGATGCGCCGTTCGCCGGAGCGGGCCAGCGGCGCGTCCGCCACGCCCAGGGCGTCGGCGCGGCGGCGGAGCACCTCAAGGGTGCGGTCGGTGGCCTCGGCGTCGGCCTTGACGGTCGGGGAGTCCCTGGTCTCCAGGACGATCTGGGTGCCGCCGCGCAGGTCGAGACCGAGGCGCGGGGACATGGTCAACGCGATGACGAGTGAGACGGCGATGACGGCGAACGCCGTCACCGCGCGCACCACGGGGGCACGCGACATGGAAGCCTCCACAGGCTTGGGGAATGGTGTCTGGGTACGGCGAAGCACCCGTGGCCGGCGCGGAGTGTCCGCGGTGTCCGGCTACGAGGTGCTTCAGACGCCTGTGGAGGGCGGTGCCCGGGCGGGCCTGACCAGCAGGGCCGCGAGCGGGCGTGGATCGTCGGCGCCGGCCGGGCGCGGGCCGGAGCCGGAGGCGGGGGGCAGGTGCCGGGCGGCCGGGCCGGCCACGGCCGGGTGGCCGCCCCCGGCTCCGGTCCCGGCGTGGCCCGTGGTGAGCAGGTGCTGCTCCCCGCCGGGGAGAACCTGGTGGGACCGCGGTCGGCGCTCCCCGCCGGGGCGGGCCTCGCGCAACAGCGGCCGGTGCTCCCCGGCGACCGAGGTGACGCCGGCGTGTCCCAGGAGGGCGGTGACGCCGCCCGCGTGCACCCCGCCGGAGACGAGCAGCGGGAGCAGGAGGGCGAGCAGCCAGCCGAACGGCGCTCCGCGCCTCGACTGCCGCATGTTCTCCTCCAGGGTGTCGCTCCCACCGTAGCCCCTCGACGGCGGGTGTGGCCGGTGCCCGGACAGGGAGCACGGGCCCCTCCTCCGGCGAGGCGCGTGCGCGATCCTCCGGTAAACGGCCCGCACGCGGGTAGTGCGTCGGCATGCGACTGACCTACACAGCTGATCTGTGGTGGAAGAACGCGGTGGTCTACTGCCTGGACGTCGAGACCTACAAGGACGGCAACGGTGACGGCATCGGGGACTTCCGCGGCCTCACCCAGCAGATCGACCACCTGGACCGGCTCGGGGTGACCTGCATCTGGCTGATGCCGTTCTTCCCGACCCCCAACCGTGACGACGGCTACGACATCACGGACTTCTACTCCGTCGACCCTCGCCTGGGCACCCTCGGTGACTTCGTGGAGTTCATGCGCACCGCCAAGGACCGGGGCATCCGGGTGATCGCCGACCTGGTGGTCAACCACACCTCCGACGAGCACCCCTGGTTCAAGGAGGCGCGCTCCAGCCGGGACTCCGCCAAGCGGGACTGGTACGTCTGGCAGGACGACCCCGACCCGGTCGATCCCAAGGCCATCGTCTTCCCCGACAAGGAGGACAGCATCTGGGAGCTGGACGAGAAGACGGGCCAGTACTACCTGCACAGCTTCTACCGCTTCCAGCCCGACCTGAACGTCGACAATCCCGAGGTCCGCGACGAGATCGCGCGCATCCTCGGGTTCTGGATGGAGCTGGGGCTGTCCGGCTTCCGGGTGGACGCGGTGCCGTTCCTGATCGAGGGTCTCGGCGGTGATCCACACGAGTTCCTCGCCGACCTGCGCGCGTTCATGAACCGTCGTGACGGCAGTTCGATCCTGCTGGGCGAGGTGAACCTGCCCTACCCGGACCTGATGAAGTATTTCGGCGACGGCAACGGCGACCAGGTCACCATGTGCTTCGACTTCATCGGCATGCAGCGGTTCCACCTGTCGATGGCCCGGCAGGACCCGGGGGCGCTCGCCGAGTCCCTGCGCGAGCGGCCCGACCCGCCCGACGACTCCCACTGGGCCACCTTCGTCCGCAACCACGACGAGCTGACCCTGGACAAGCTCACCGAAGCCGAGAAGCACGAGGTCTTCGACGCCTTCGGCCCCGAGAAGGACATGCAGGTCTACGACCGTGGCCTGCGTCGCCGGCTGCCCCCGATGCTCGGCGGTGACCCGCGCCGTCTCAAGCTGGCCTACAGCGTCCTGTTCTCCCTGCCGGGCACGCCGGTGCTCTTCTACGGCGAGGAGATCGGCCTGGGCGAGAACCTCGAGGCCGAGGGCCGGATGGCGGTCCGGATCCCGATGCAGTGGTCCCGCTCCGGAGGGTTCTCACCCGACCCGAAGACCCTCGTCGCCTCTCCCGACGGCGAGTACGGCCCGCGGAAGGTCAACGTGGAGGACCAGCGCCGCGACCCCGACTCGTTGCTGAGATGGGTCACCATGCTGGTCGAGCGCTACCGGGAGTCGCCGGAGCTGGCCTGGGGCCGCTACGAGGTGCTGGACGCCGGGGACGGTGCCGTGCTGGCCCACCGGGCCGACGCCGAGGGCGGCACCGTGATCGCCGTCCACAACTTCGCCGACCGCGAGGCGCGGGTGGAGCTCGTGCTGCGCGATCTCGGCCACTGCGACCTGCTGACCGACCTGCTGGTGGACGGCAGCCTCGAACTGCCCCCGGACGGCCGGGTGACGTTCGACCTCGAGCCGTACGGCACCCGCTGGCTGCGCGCCGCCGTCCCCGACGCGCCCCTGGAGAGCACCTCGGCCAAGAGCCACTAGGTGTACTGACCACAAAGGGTTGAGTACGCGGGACGGGCGGAGACCGGCTCCGCCACGTCCTGCAGGCGGCCAGGCGCCTGTTCCCGGGGCCGGGCGTTCCCGCGTCTCCCGCCGGTCCCCGTGGCCGTGCCCATCCGGGACGGGGTCGCCCGGCGCAGCCCGGGCGACTGCCTCCGGCCAGGTCAGGCGGTCGCGTCCGGCTCCGGCCAGGCGAGCATGGCCAGGCCGGCGACGCGCTCCAGGGCTCCGCGGCCGACGCCGTCGCGGGCCTGGACGGACAGGCCCTGGATGACGCCCGCGTAGAACACGGCCAGGGCGTCGGTGTCGGTGTCCGCCGGCAGCAGGCCCGCGGCCACGTCCCCGGCGATGCGTGCTCTGATCGCGGCCTTGGCGCCCTCCCGGAGCTCGCGCATCGCCGCTTCGACGTCCGCGGACTCGGGGCCGCAGTTGACCGCCGAGCTGATGATCAGGCAGCCCGGCGGGTGCGCCGGGTCGGTGTATTCGGCCGCGGCCTCGCGGAGTATCCGGGCGATCGCGGTCCGGCCGGTCGGCTCCTCGGCCAGCGCGCGGGTCGAGAAGGTGCCGTGGGTGCGCTGGTAGCGCTCCACCACCGCGTCGAACAGCCGCCGCTTGTCGCCGAAGGCGGCGTAGAGGCTGGGCGGCCGGATGCCCATCGCCGCGGTGAGCGAGGCGATCGAGGTCGCCTCGTATCCGTGGCGCCAGAACTCCAGCAGCGCGCTCTCCAGCGCGGTGTCCCGGTCGAAGCTGCGCTGTCTGCTCACGGGGACCATTGTATAGCGATCGCTACAAATTCTTGCTATGGTCTCTTTTTGTAGTGATCGATACAGAAAGAGTTGGGGAGCCGGCGTGAAGACTGCTTTGGTGACGGGTGCGAGCCGGGGATCGGCCGGGCGCCGGCCAAGGAGCTCGGTCCGCGCGGGACCACGGTGAACTCGCTCGCCCCGGGGATCGTCGACACCGACGTCAACGCGGGCTGGCTGCGCGGCAACCCCGGCGCCGAGGCGTATGCCGCCGGCCGCGCCGCCCTGGCCAGGGTCGGCGCCCCCGAGGACATCGCCGACGTCGTCGCCTCCGTGGTCTCCGACGACGCCCGCTGGATCACCGGCACCACCCTCGACGCCACCGGCGGCTCCGAGCTCTGAGCCCCCGCCGGCCCGCCGCCTTCCCCGTCGGCCCGCCGTCGTCCCGTACGGCTCCACCGCCGTCCCGCACGGCCCCGGCAGTGTCCGGTACGGCCCGCCGTCCTTCGCATCGGCCCGTCGTCGTCCCGTACGGCCCCGCCGGTTCTGCCTTCTCCCCCATCAGCCCCGCCGCCACCGGCGGTCCCAGCCTCTGAGAGGTCGCCATGCCCACCGTCTCCGTCTCGGCCACCCCCGTCCACTACAACGTCACCGGGGAGGGGCCGGAGCTCGTGCTCGTCCACGGCACCGGCGGCGACTCGCTGACGAACTTCGGCCACCTCGTCGGAGCCTTCGCCGACCGGCGCACTGTGATCACCCCCGACTACGCCGGCAGCGGCGGCACCCCGCTGCCGGCCGGTGGGCTCACCCTGGACCTGCTGGCCGATCAGGTCGCGGCCACCTTCGACGGCCCGGCCGATCTCGTCGGGTTCTCGCTCGGCGCGGTCGTGGCGGCGGCGGTGGCGGCCAAGCATCCCGAGCGCGTCCGCAGCCTGGTCCTCGTGGCCGGGTGGGCCCACGGCGGCGGCGACCCTCGGCTCCGGCTCGGGCTGTCCCTGTGGGGGAGGTCGCTGGACAACGCCGCCTTCGCCGGGGTGGCCCCCCTGCTGGCCTTCAGCCCGGCCTTCCTGAGGGGGTTCGGCGACGAGGGGCTGGCCCAGGTCCTCGCGTCGGCGCCCCCGGCCGGCACCGCCCGGCAGATCGCTCTGGACCTGGAGGTCGACATCCGGGACCGGCTCCCGATGATCACCGCGCCCACCCTGGTCATCGGCAACACCCAGGACTACCTGATCCCGGTCGAGCACTCCCGGGAGCTGCACCGCCTGATCCCGGGCAGCCGCTACGCCGAGCTCGACAGCGGCCACATGGTCGTGCTGGAGCGGCCCGCCGAGCTCACCGAGCTGATCCGGGAGTTCGTCGGAACCCCCGGGGAGCTCTCCGGCGGTGGGGAGCGGGTCCGGGTCAGCTCTCCTCGGAGCCCAGCTCGGTGAAGAGCGTGAGCTGGAGCCCGGCCGGGCCTTCGAGGCGGGAGTTGAGGGAGTTCCACGGGGTGCGGACGGGCTCGGCGATCACCTTGGCCCCGGCTCCGGCCAGCTCCGCGGTGGTGGCGGAGGAGTCGTCCACCTCGAAGGCCACCCGGATGTGCCCGGCCACCCGCTGCCCCACCTCGACCTGGTCGATGAACTCGGCCTGCGCCGGGTCGGCGATCTCCAAGGTGGCCCGGCCCGCCTCCAGGATCGTCACCCGGCCGTCGGGGGAGGAGAAGGCGGCCCGCTCGGGCAGGCCCAGCACGTCGCGGTAGAACCGCAGCGCCTCCTCGTAGTCGGCGGCGGTGACGACCAGGCGCAGCTCTCGGACGGTCATGACGGCTCCTCGGACAGACGGTGGTTCCCTGCCGGGCACAGCGTGATCGGCCACGCCTGACATTCCCGGCATCTAGCCCGTCAGTGACGGATCTCGCCCGTCCCCGGCGGAGCTCACCCGGCCCCCGGCGTGGCTCGCCCGCCTGGCGCGCGGCTCACCCCTCCGTCGGCGCATCACGCCCGGTCGTGGCGGATCACGGCCGGTGAGGGCGGTCGTGACGCGGATCCCTCCTGGTCTTGAGCTTGTCCAGCTGATGGATCGTGTCGTCGCGGACCTCGGTCAGCGCGGTGGACAGCTCCTGCTCGGTCGAGGTGGCCACCAGGGGCTCGGCACCGGCGAGCCGGCATTCGAGGGTCACCTTCTGCTCCGCCCGGCCGCGGTTCTTGACGCTCAGCCGCAGGTCCACCGAGTCGCCGGGATGGGAGCGCAGCCGTTTCCCCAGCGAGGCGAGCCGTTCGAGGACCTGGGGGTGGTCGGCCTCGGTGAAGCCCGTGCCGAGTGTGAGCCGCTCGCTGAGGATGTCAGGCTGCCCGTCGTCCGCGTCCGGCATCGTCCGCACCCCTTCCGATGAATGTAGTCACAACGCTACATTCCGTGATTGGGTCGGTCGTAACCGGTGCCGTTCCGAACGCCGGCCGTGCCGTGCGGCCGGGAGGAGGGGAGCGGTGTCCGGCCCGCGTGCGGGACCACCTCCCGCTACACATATGCTTCGCATTGCCGATTCTATGGATTTAGTGCGACCCAAAGGGAGAAACTGACCGTGTACAAGGAGTTCGCAGTCGAGGCCGTGGTGTGGCTGATCCCTGTCGTCGTGCTGCTGGGCCTGGCCTACATGATCACTGCGACCTGACCGGAGCGCGGTCGAAGACCCGCCAGAGCCACACCTGCGACGCCACCAGCACGGGAGTGATCACCAGCAGTGCGGGGGTGAGCAGGGCGAGGGTCGCCGGATCGGCCAGGTTCTCCGCCAGTGGCAGGCGGGACCCGGCCAGCAGACAGAGCAGCGCCATCCCGCCCGAGGTCAGGGCGTAGGCCAGGCGCTCGCCCGAGGCTCCGGACAGCCGCCGGGCCCGCGCCTTCGGGGCGCCGCCCAGCCGCAGGCCGGCGAAGGCCGTCCCGTGGGCGCAGAACAGGGCGGCGACGGCGGGCACGACGATCGCCGCGGAGCCGGTGACGGACCTCTCACCCATCCCGGCGAGGATGAACCCCCAGCTCAGCGCCACCGCCCAGCTCCCCGCGACCACGGCGCCGTCACACCCGCGCCGCCACGCGGCCCGGTCGACCCGGCCGCGCAGCCAGATCCCCGCGTCCCGGACCACCCAGCCGAGCAGCAGCGCCACGGACGGCACGTACAGCCCGCTGAGCAGCTCCCCCTCCAGGACGGGGAAGGCGCCCACCAGGACCCCTGCCGTGGCGACCAGCCAGACCTCGTTGCTCATGAAGAGCGGGGTGATCGCGGCGAGCACCCGGCCGCGCTCGTCGCAGGAGCGGCCGAGGTGGGGCAGGAGCATGCCGATCCCCAGATCCGCGCCCGCGAGGACGAAGTAGCCGACGGCGAAGAACGCCAGAAGCGTGATCTCCATGGAATCTCCTCAGAAGGCCAGGGCCGGCAGCGGCTCGGCGGGGACGTGGCCGGTCCCGGCGGCCGCCGGGCCCTGGCGGGCGCTGCGGGCGAGCATCCAGGTGTTGACCGCGATGAGCAGGCCGAACAGCGAGGCGAAGGCGGCCAGCGAGAACCGGACCGCACCGGGTGACAGCTCGCCCAGCGCGTCCTGGGTGGTCAGCAGGCCGTACACCACCCAGGGCTGGCGGCCCACCTCGCGGAACACCCAGCCGGCGAGCATGGCGGCGAACGGCAGCGGGACCGCCGCGGTCAGCAGCACGTGCCAGATCCGCAGCCGGCGGACCGCCCACGGGAACAGCGCCAGCAGCGCGCTCAGCCCCGCGATCAGCAGCATCAGCGCGAAGAGGATCATCATCGTGGTGGCGCTGCCCTGCACCAGCCCGGCAGGCGGGGCGTAGTCGCCGGGCCCGTGCGCGGCGACCATCTCGGCCTGGAGCCGGGCCACCTCCTGCGCCGCGCCGCCGTAGACGGCCAGCTTCATCGGCTGCGCCGTACCGAACTGGACGCCGCCGAACGTCGCGGTGGCCATCAGCGCGGGCAGCGCGGTGAACACGCCGATCCGCAGCGACCGGCGGAAGAACTCCTGCTCCTCGGTGCGCCTGCGCAGGTGGTAAGCGCTCACCCCGGCCACGAAGAACCCGGCGACCACCAGCGCGCCGCAGAGGATGTGGCCGAACGCGGTGAGCGCCGCCGGATTGGTCAGCACCGCCGCCGCGTCGGTGAGCCGGAGCACGCCGTCCACCACCTCGGCGCCGACCGGGTTCTGCAGGAAACCGTTGGAGACCAGGATCCAGTAGGCGGAGGCGTAGGCGGTGAGCGTGACCACCCAGAGCACCCCCAGGTGCGCCCACCGGTTCAGCCGGTCCCAGCCGAAGATCCACAGTCCCAGGAACGTCGACTCGACGAAGAACGCGGTGAGCGTCTCCATCGCCAGCGAGGCGCCGAACACGTTGCCGGCGAAGTGCGTCAGCCCGCTCCAGACCAGGCCGAACTGGAACTCCATCACCAGCCCGGTGACGATCCCCATCGCGTAGTTGATCACGTAGAGCCGCCCCCAGAACCGGGTCATCCGCCGGTGCACGGCCGAGCCGGTCAGCGTCGCCCGGGTCTGCATGAGCGCGACCAGTGTGGCCAGACCCAGGGTGAGGGCGACGAACAGGAAGTGTGACCCTGCGGTGAGGGCGAACTGCAGGCGGGCGAGGTCGAGCGTCTCCATGCCCTCAGGCTCGCGGTAGGGTCACCGCCCGCGCGTCCCTCCCGGCGCGCATACGCCGTACTCCAGAAGTTGCGTCCCCGCGGCCCGTCCGTACACCCGCCACGTCACCCCGCGGCCTGGGCGTCGACGCGTGGCCGGCCAGGCTCGCCGGCCGCTAGTCCATCCAGCCGGGGGTGACCACGCCCGCCTCGTAGGCGAGGACCACGAGCTGGGTCCGGTCCCGCGCGTGCAGCTTGGTCATGATCCGGCTCACGTGGGTCTTGGCGGTGGCCGGGCTCAGCACCAGCCTCGCGGCGATCTCGTCGTTGGACAGGCCGCCGGCGACCAGCGTCAGCACCTCGCGCTCGCGCTCGGTCAGCCCGTTGAACTCCGGCCCCGGCTCGGGCCGCTTCACCCGCCCGGCGAACTCCGAGATCAGCCGCCGGGTGACCGAGGGGGCGATCAGCGCGTCGCCCCTGGCCACCACCCTGACCCCGTGGATGAGCTCGGCCGGCTCGGTGTCCTTGACCAGGAACCCGCCGGCCCCGGCGCGCAGCGCGCCGTACACGTAGTCGTCGAGGTCGAAGGTGGTCAGGATGATCACCTTGGTGGCGGCCAGCCGGCCGTCGGCGACGATCCGCCGGGTGGCCTCCAGCCCGTCCAGCTCGGGCATCCGGATGTCCATCAGCACCACGTCGGGACCGAGCTCCCCGGCGAGCCGTACGGCCCGCGCCCCGTCGGCGGCCTCCCCGACCACCTCGATGTCGTCCTCGCCCTCCAGGATCGACCGGAATCCGGCACGGACCAGCGTCTGGTCGTCGGCGAGCAGCACACGGATCATGAAGTTCCTCTCAGGGGGAGCCGGGCGGAGACCCGGAAACCGCCACCGGGGCGGGGCCCGGCCTCCAGGGAGCCGCCGAGGGCGGCGGCCCGCTCCCGCATGCCGACGATCCCGAACCCGCTCCCGGGCCGCGACCGGTCGCCGTCGCCCGGCTCCGGGGCGCCACCAGGGCCCCCGTCGCCGGCGTCATGGCCGGGGACGTCGCGGCCGTGGTCGTCGATCCGCAGGGTGAGGTCGGCGCCGCCGTACCGGACGGTGATCTCGGCGGCGCCGGTGCCCGAGTGGCGGGTGACGTTGGTCAGGGACTCCTGGACGATGCGCACGGCCGCGTGGTCCACCTCGGCGGGCAGGGGCCGGAGCTCGCCGAGGACCTCGATCCGCACGGCGAGCCCGGTCCGGTCGGCCAGCTCCCGGATCCGGGCCAGGCTCGGCGCCGGGCTGGTGGGGGAGTCCTCATCCACCAGCCGCAGCACGCCCAGCGTGGCCCGCAGCTCCCGCAGGGCCTCCTTGCTGGCCTCCTTGATGGCCGTCAGCGCCGCCTCGGCCTGCTCGGGCCGCTGTCCGATCCGGTGCAGCGCGGCCCCCGCCTGCACGTTGATCATCGAGAGGTTGTGGCCGAGCGTGTCGTGGATCTCCCGCGCGATCCGGAGCCGCTCCTCGGCCGTCCTGCGCCGGGCCTCCTCCTCGCGGGTGCGCTCGGCCTCCGCCACCCGCCGCCGGGCCTCGGTGAGGTAGGCGCGCCGGTTGCGCGAGACCCCGCCCATCGCCAGGGTCGCCAGCACCCAGCCGCCCAGCAGCAGGAACTGGCTGTCGTCGAGATGCCGGATCGGGCTGTTCGCCTCGCCGAGGACGACGGCGAGCAGGCTCATGAGCGTGATGGTCGCCGCGGCCGCCAGATGGCCCAGGTCGGCGGCGGTGAACAGGATGAGCAGCACGGCGAGGAAGATCCAGCCGTCCAGGTGGGCCAGCGGATAGTAGAGTCCGGCCGCCGCCACGGCCAGCAGCAGCGCCGGGATCGGGAGGCGGCGGCGCATCGCCACCGCGGCGCACGCCACCAGCGGCATCGCGTGGTCCCAGGCGTTGGGCGTCACCTCCGGCCGGAGCCGGGCCATGACGGCGTTCCCGCCGAGCACGCCCAGGATCACCAGGGCGGTGACCACGGTCTCGATCGGGATGCGGCGGAGTCCCACGCCCGGCACCCTACCGACCGTCCGCCGGGGCCGGGTACGGTGGGCCGCCCCGGCCCCGCTCTCCCGGCCCTGCTCTCCCGGCACCGGTCCTCGGCACCGGCTCCCGCTCTCCGGCGACGGCGGGTCAGCGCTCGGCGAGGACGATCACCGAGTCTCCGGGACCGAGGCGGAGCGGCCGTGACTTGTCGGGGTTGAGCACGACGCCGAAGTGGGGGGCCTCGTTCACCTGGTCGGCCAGGCGGTAGCCGATCGCGGTCTCGCCGCGGCGGCGGGCCGACTCGATCACCGAGGCGAAGCTGACCGGGGCCCCGGCGCGGACGTACTGGCCGGCCGGGCGGGGGTAGATCTCCGAGCCGCGCGAGTCGAAGAGGTAGCCGAACACGTCGACCAGGTGCTGGTTCTCGGTGAGCTGGGCCAGGAGCAGGCCGATGACCGTGTCGCTGATCACGATGTCGTCGGCCCGGGTGACCTCGGCCAGGGCGCGGTTGTTCTCGTCGTGCATCTCGCTGACGATGGAGTAGCGCTCGCCGAGCGTGGTCTGCATGTCGCGGAGCTGGAGCAGGGTCATCAGCGTCCGGGTGTCGGCGTGCGCGGGCTCGTAGCGGTCGTCGGAGAGCACCACCACGTGCTGGTAGACGCCCAGCCCCAGGGCCTCCAGCGCGTAGCGGTCGGTGGTGTCGCAGTCCTTGGCGTTCACCGTGAGGTTGACCAGGCCCTCGAAGCCGGCGGAGGCGTCGGGGTGGTCGGAGGCGATGTCCAGGACGGAGCCGGGGGCGACGTAGCCGTCGAGGCAGCGGATGATCTGGTGGCCCCGGCCGTTCCAGTTGAGGACCAGGGTCCGCTCGGGGCCGGGCCTGTCGGGCTCGGCCGAGACGATCGACTCCTCCTGGGCCTGCGGCATGCCGTCGGCCAGATGGATCATCGAGTCGTCCTGGGCGATCACGATGATCTGGTCGTCGGCGGCGATCACGGTGTCCATCGGCGGGTTCAGCATGGTCCGGCCCTCGCGGCGCAGGCCGATGACCGTGGCGGTCTGGTAGGCCGGGAGCGCGTCGCCGTACGTCATGCCGGCCAGGTCGCGGTCGGAGCGCAGGTAGATCTCGCCGCCGGAGAAGTTGAGCAGGTCCATGCAGACCACGGAGGTGCCCGACTGCCGGGACGACTGCACGATGAGCCGGGAGGCGGTGTCGTCGGAGTCGACCAGGTGGACGGCCGGGCCTCCGGCGAGGCGGGCGGCGGCCATGTTGGAGGTGCTCGCGACCGCGGCCACCACCGGCGGGTGGTCGCCGGAGCGCTTGGCCAGGGCGAGCAGGGTCTTGATGACGTGGGCGTCGGGGTCGTCGCCCTGCGGGGACAGGACGACCACGGAGCGGGCCGCGTCGAGGTTCATCAGGTCGAGGTCCGTCGGCTCGGTGGGCCGCCCGGTCCGGCAGACCAGCTTGGTCCTCCCGGTCTCGCCCACGTGCTGGCGGATCTCGTCCTCCATGTCGACCTTGTCCTTGTCGGCCAGGATCGAGATGACGGAGCCGCGCTGGCTCGCGTGCGCCTGGACCAGCTCGTCGACGATCGTGAAGATCTGGTCCGACCAGCCGAGGATCACGGTGTGCCTGGTCTCGATGATCCGGGACTTGCCCTTGCGCAGCTGCTCGAACTTGGTCTTGAGCCCGTTGGAGAGCACGCCGACCAGCGCGCTCACGATGAAGATCCCGCCCAGCGACGCGGTGAACATGAGCGCGACGAACAGCGTGCTCCCGGTGTCGCTGGCGACCTTGCCGGGGCTCAGCGTGCGCATGAGCGACATCCACAGCATGCCCGGGAAGCCGTTGTTCTTGGCCGCCTCGACCGGGGTCAGCCACAGGCTCAACATCGTGACCAGCAGGATCAGCCCGAGCGAGATCAGGGCGAGCCAGCCGATCAGGGCGACCGCGCCCCGCGACATGGTGTTGTCGAACCAGTACCGCACCCGTTCCCGGAACGTCGCCCTGGACACCGGTACCCTCCCCGTAGGTAAACGTCCGACCAACAATCGCACAAAAATTACAGGTCGCTCTGGTGTTCGCAAATTCATGATCCCGGACCTCCGGGGACTCCGAGCCCAGAGGGCCTCGCGGGGGGCGGTCGAGGGGTGGCCGGGCCGGCGCGTGGAGGGGGGCGGGTGGCTCGGGTGTCGTGGTTCGGCGCGTCCTTCGCCTCAGGAGGGCGTCCACGGAGGCTCATTCGGGCTGATCGGTGCCGTTTATCCGTTTATCCGGGCAAGAGCATTGTCACTGGGTGCGGATCTCCCCTTTAATCGGATCTTGCAAAAGAGTCGGATGAGGGGTCATGAACAACGGACATCGCCGGGCACAGGCCGCGGTCCAGACCATCCTCCGGCTCACCAACCTGTTGATGGCGGGCAAGCGCGTGGCGGTCATCGGTCACGAGCCGGAGCTGGCCGCCTGCCTGCGGGCGATGGGCGCGCAGACCCTCCTGACCGACCCGGCGGCGGCGCTCCTGGGCCACCGGGTGCTCGCCGAGGAGGACGCGGTGGCGGTCGCCGACCTGGTGATCGGGGCGACCGAGGCGCACCTGCCCCTCCTACGGGACGGGGCGATCCTGGCCTGTTCCGGACCCCGGACCGGCGCGGACGGCCGCCCGTCCGGGGCGGCCGGCGTCCTGGCGGGGATGCCGGGGACGCGGGTCCGCGACGGGATCACCGGTTACCGGCTCGGCCCGGACCGCGAGGTGTTCGTGCTGGACATGGCGTGCTAGCCGACATCAGGGACGCCTCGCTCCAGGCGCGCGGGCTGGAGCGGATCGCCTGGGCGCGCCGGTCCATGCCGGTGCTGAACGCGATCGCCGGCGAACTCGACCTGACCGGGCGCAGGGTCGGCCTGGTGCTCGTGCTGGAGCCCAAGACCGCGAACCTGGCGCTGACGCTCAGGGACGCCGGGGCCGAGGTGATCGTGACCTGCCCGGCGAGCGAGGTCGCCGACGACGTGGCGGCGGCCCTCGTCTCCGAGGGCGTCGCCGTGCTCGCCCGCTCCGACGCCTCGCCGGAGCAGGACCGGGACTCCGCGCTGCGCATGCTCCGTCAGGGGCTCGACGTGCTGGCCGACGACGGCTCAAGGGTCGTACGGCTGGCGCACGCCGCCGACCTCCTGGGAGGGCTGCTCGGGGCGGCCGAGGAGACGACCAGCGGCCTGCGCCCGCTCCGGGTCATGGCCGGCCGGGGCGAGCTGCGGATCCCCGTGCTGGCGGTGAACGACGCCCGCTCGAAATACCTGTTCGACAACGTGCACGGGACCGGGCAGTCCTGCGTGCTGGCCGCCCTGGACCTGACCGGGCTCCAGCTCGCCGGCGCCGTCTGCGTGGTCGCGGGCTACGGCCACGTCGGCCAGGGCGTGGCCCGCTACGCCAGGGCGTTCGGCGCCCGGGTCGTCGTGACGGAGGTGGAGCCGTTCGCGGCACTGCGCGCCCACCACGAGGGCTTCGAGGTCGTCCCGCTCCTCGACGCCTGCCCGGAGGCCGACCTGGTGTTCTCCGCGACCGGCGTCGCGCACACGGTCACCCGCGAGCACCTGCGCGCCATGCGGCCCGGCGCCGTGGTGGCCGTCGCCGGGGGCGTGCCGGATGAGGTCGAGACCGGCGAGGTGCCGCCCGGCGTCACCGTGCTGGCCGAGGGGGAGTGCGTGAACTGCGCGGCGGCCGAGGGCAACCCGATCGAGATCATGGACCTCTCGCTGTCGGTGCAGGCGCTCGCCGTGGAGCACCTGGTCACCCACGGCCCGGCGATGGAGCCAGCCGTCCACCTCATGCCCGGCGAGCTGGACGAACGGGTCGCCCGGCTCAAGCTGCGCGCGCTGGGGATCGGTCTCGACGCGCCGTCCGCGCGCCAGCGCGAATTCCTGGAAAGAGGATTGTGATCATCGAGCTGCGGGGCGCCTCGGTCCGCTACCAGACCACCGGGCGGCAGGTGCTCGACGGAGTCGACCTCGCCGTGGGCCCGGGCGACCTCGCGCTGGTCAGCGGTCCCTCCGGCGGCGGCAAGAGCACCCTGCTCCGGCTGCTCAACGGGCTCATCCCACACGCCTACCGCACCGAGGTGACCGGCGAGGTCCTGGTCGGCGGGCGGCCGGTGGCCGAGCAGAGCGTCAGGCAGCTGTCCACCACCGTCGGCACCCTGCTCCAGGACCCACGCAAGCAGATCGTCGGCACCACCGTGGACGCCGAGCTGGCCTTCGGGCCGGAGAACCTCGGCCTGCCCCGGGCCGAGATCCGCCGCCGGATCGGCGAGGTGGCCGACCGGGTGGGCATCCGGCACCTGCTCGGCAGGGTCACCGCCGAGCTGAGCGGCGGCGAGCTGCAGCTGGTCGCCTTCGCCGGCGTGCTGGTGATGCGGCCCCGGGCCGTCCTGGTGGACGAGCCGCTGGCCAACCTCGACCTGGCGGCGGGCCTGCGGCTCATGCGCGAGCTGCGCCGCTTCGTCGACGAGGGCGGGGCCGCCGTGGTCGTCGAGCACCGGGTGGAGGAGATCCTGCGGTTCGCGCCCACCCAGGTCCTCTACCTGGAGGGCGGGCGGAGCGGCTACGCCGGGGACGTGGCCGGTTTCCTGGCCTGGGCGCCGGTGGCCCACGTAAAGCTGCCCTTCGAGACGCTGGTGGCCCGCGCCGCCGAACTGCCCGCCGTGCCCGCCGGTCTCACGCGGCCCGGCGGCGCCGCCGAGCCACCCGCCGCGCGGCCCGGCGGGCCCGCCGTACGGGGCGGCGGAGACACGGTCGCGAGGCTGGACTACCGGGAGGCCTCGCTGGGGTACGGCGGGCGGACCGTGCTGGACGGGGTGGACCTGGCGCTCGGGGGCGGCGAGCGGGTCGCGGTCCTCGGGCGGAACGGGGCGGGCAAGTCCACCCTGCTGCGCGCCGCCGTACGGCTCCTCGAACCGCTGCGTGGCACCGTCCACGTGGACGGTGCGCCGGTCACCGAGCGCTCGACCAGGGAGCTGGCCACCACCTTCGGATACGTCTTCCAGAACCCCGGCCAGGCGCTGTTCTGCGCGACCGTCGGCGACGAGCTGGCCTTCGGCCCGCGCAACCTCGGCCGGCCGGACGAGGAGATCCGGCGGGTCTCGGAGGAGGCGCTGCGCGCGATGCTCCTCGACGACGAGGCCGACGTCATGGAGCGCTCGCCGCGCACGCTCTCCTTCGGCCAGCAGCGCCGTCTCACCGTCGCCCTGGCCCTGGCCATGCGGCCCCGCACCCTCATCCTCGACGAGCCCACCGCCGGCCAGGACCTGCACACCACCACGCGGTTCATGACCCAGGTCCTGGGCGCCGTCGAGAGCGTCTACTTCATCACCCACGACGTCGACCTGGCGCTGACCTCGGCCGACCGGATCGTCGTCGTCGACGGGGGGCGGGTCGTCGCCGACGCGCCGCCCGCCGAACTGGCCCACGACGCGGACGTCTGGTCCCGCGCGGGGCTCCGGCAGACCAGCCTGGTCCGGGCCATCCGCGACCACGTCCATGGCGCGGGAGGGATACCCCACCCGTTCGACCTCGCGCGCCGCCTCATCCCCCACCCGGAAGGAGTCCCCCCTTCATGAGTACAGAGGCATTGTCGCCGCGCCACTCCCCGTGGACGCTCAACTCCAGGACGATCGTGTTCGGCGCCGTCGGCGCGGCCCTCTACGCCGTGCTCGGCCTGTTCAGCTTCCTCATCCCCGGGACCCAGAGCGTCGCCGTCCGTCCCGCGGTCGCGCTGGTGCCGTTCTTCGGCAAGCGCTTCGGCGTGATCACCGGCTTCTTCGTCGGCTGCGTGGGCAACATCGTCATCGACCTCGTCCAGGGGGCGGGCCTGCTCTGGTGGAACTGGAGCGTCGCCAACGGCCTGGTCGGCGCGCTCGCCGCGCTGATCTTCACGGTGGTCCCGCCGATCTCCAACGAGACCGTCCGGCACCTGGTCACCGCGTTCGGGGCGCTCCTCGCGACGGCGGTCGGCCTGCTCTTCGTGGTCACCGACATCTGGCTCCAGGGGGTCGACTTCGACACCTTCCTGTTCGTCAACTACCTGCCGGCGCTGCTGGCCAACGGCATCGCGGTCGTCATCCTCGTCCCGGCGCTGGACGCCGCCTGGGAGCCGCTGGCCAAGAGGGCGGGCCTGTAGCCGATGGACGTCACGCCACGTTATCTGGGGGCGGGTTCCTTCCTCGCGCGCCGTGACCCGCGCGTGCTCCTGCTGGTCCCCGTGCTCTATCTCGTGGCGGTGGTGAACGTCGCCGACCTGCGGGGCATCATCCTGTGCGCCGTGGTCGCCCTGGTGTACTACCGCGCCGCGGGCATCCCGTGGCGCGGTGTCAGGGCGAACTGGATCTTCATGCTGACCTTCACGACGGTGCTGGTGGTGATCAACAGCGTCTTCACCGCGGCGGATGCCCGCTCGGGGGACGGGGAGACGCTGTTCACCATCCCGCTCGCCGGGACGGAGATCACCTGGGCCGGCCTGTCGTACGCGCTGACCCTGCTGGTCCGCTACGTCTCTCTGGCGATGGTCAGCTTCCCGGTGGCCTTCGACATCGCCCCCTCCGACTTCGGCACCGCCTTCGCGCGGCTGCGCCTGTCGCAGCGCCTCGCCTACGGCGTGGACCTGACCTTCCGGTTCCTGCCGTCCACGGTCGCCTCGATGCGCGAGACCATCGACGCCCAGCGGGTCCGCGGCTACGAGCACAGCCGCAGCCGCAACCCGTTCAGGAAACTCGCCTCGCTGAAGCCCGTCGTCGTCCCGGTGACGGTGAACGCGCTGATCGACGCCGAGGACACCGCCAACGCCATGGACCTGCGCGGCTTCGGCGCCAAGCACCGCACCTGGATGCGCGAGCTCGGCTTCGGCCGCACCGACTACCTGGTCATGGGCGGCTTCCTGGCGCTCGCCGCGGCGATGACCGCCGCCAAGGTCCTCGGCCCGTTCGGCGAGGTGTGGACGCCGTGACCCGCCCCGCCCCACCGGCCGTGACCCGCCCCGCCCCACCGGCCGTGACCCGCCCCGCGCCGCCGACGACGACCCGCCCCGCGCCGCCGACCGTGATCCACTCGGCGCCGCTGGTCCTGCCGGTCAGCTCGCCGCCCGTCCGCGACGGAGCCCTGGCCGTACGGCGGGGCCGCGTCGTCGCGCTCGGCCCGCGCGCGGAGGTCCTGGCCGCGTGGCCGGGCCGGGAGGAGACCCGCTGGCCGGGGACGATCGTCGCCGGGCTGGTCAACGCCCACACCCACCTGCAGTACACGCACATGGCCGAGGTGGGGCAGCGCGTCTACGCCTCCTTCGAGGAGTGGTCCACGGCCTTCGACGAGGTCTACCACGGCTCCGCGATCGACTGGGCGGCCAGCGCCCTCGACGGCGCCCGGCAGGCGCTGCGCGCCGGGACCACCGCGGCGGCCGACGTCGTCACCGACCTCCCCGCGGCCACCGCGCTGCGGGAGGCCGGCCTGGGCGGCCTGCCGTACCTGGAGACCCTCGGCGACACCGACGCGAGCTGGGCGGAGTCGGGGCGGGAGCGGTTCGCGGCCATGCTCGACGCGGCGGGGGTGCCGATGGGCGTCTCCCCGCACGCGCCGTACACGCTGGACACCGGGGCGCTGCGGGAGGTGGCCGGGCTGGCCCGCGCCCGGGGACTGCGCCGGCACATCCATCTGGCCGAGGGCGCGCACGAGCGGGAGTACACGGTCTCGGGCACCGGGCCGCTGGCCCGGATGGTCAGGGAGCTGGAGTTCGACTTCGCCATCCTGCGCGAGGGCGGCACCGGCCTCGGGCCCACCGCGTTCCTGGACGGGCTCGGCGTGCTCGGGCCCGAATGCCACGTCGCGCACGGCGTCCACCTCGACGCCGCCGACCGCGCCCTGCTCCGCGCGCGCGGCACCGCCGTCGCGCTCTGTCCCCGCTCCAACCGGACGGTCGGCACGCGGGCCCCGGACGTGGCCGCACTGCTGGCCGAGGGCAACCCCGTCGCGGTCGGCACGGACTCCCTGTCCTCCTCGCCGTCGCTGGACCTGCTGGAGGACGTGGCGCTGCTGCGCGATCTCGCGACCCGGCAGGGCTACCGGGCCGGTGACCTGGACCGGCGGCTGGTCGAGGCCGCGACGCTGGGCGGGGCCCGGGCCCTGGGGATCGCCGGGGGGCTCGCCCCGGGCGGACCGGCCGACTTCGCGGTCTTCGACGTCTCCCCGGCGCGGGAGCCGTACCGGACGCTGATCGAGGAGGGGCCGGGACGCTGCGTCGCGACGGCCGTCGGGGGCGAGCTGATCTGGGATCAGCGGACAGCGGCCACCGTTGGATGTTAATCTCCGATCTTTCGCGCTATTTGTCGGTATTGCGGTCATCGATATGGCAGGCATGAGTCATGGCAACCCGGACCATTCGCTTCAAGCTGTATGCGTTGCTCAGCCTCCCGATCGTGGCGCTCATCGCACTCTGGACCTTCGTCACCGGCTACCTCGTCGGTGACCTCTTCGAACTGCGCCAGGCCACCACGCTCTACGACCGGGTGTCGGCGCCCGCCATCGCGTTGGTCACCGAGATGCAGAACGAGCGCAAGTTCTCGGCCGCCGCGCTGAGCAAGTCCGGCTCCCAGCCCGAGGAGCTCTCCGAGGTCCGGGAGCGGACGGACAGGGCGGTCAGCCACTTCCGCACGCGAGCCACCTCGATGGAGGCCACCTCGGTCACCGGGCCGGAGCTGGACGCGTCGATCAAGCAGGTCATCAGCGAGTTGGGCAGGCTGCGCGCCATCCGCCGGGACGTCGACGGGCGCGTCTCCAGCCGGCTGCAGGCCGTCCAGGCGTTCAGCCGCCTCACCGACACGGTCTACCGGCTCCAGGACAAGCTCGTCACCGTGCCGGAGATCGGGCTCTACCAGCAGGCCATCGGACTCCAGCGGATCGCGCACGCCCGCGACCTCATGTCCAGGGAGGACTCGCTGATCTCCAGCGCCGTCCTCGCCGGCGCGCTGACCCACGACGAGTACGAGGCGATCGAGGTGATCGCGCCGAACCGGTGGCTGCTGTTCAGCGAGGGCATGGCGGTGCTGGACGGCGAGCTGCGCGGCCCCTTCGAGGAGCTTCTCAGCTCCCCCCGCCACGGGCAGATCACCGAGTTCGAAAAGGAGATCATCGAGACTTCGCGGCTCCCCCGGAACCGGAGCTCCTGGCAGGCCTCCGCCGCCGAGGTCGGCGGCGAGATGGACCAGCTCCTGATCACCCGGGCCAAGCTGCTGAACGACCGCGCCGACGGCGCCGCGGGCGGCATCATCGCGAAGATCATCGTTGCCGGCGGCCTCGGTCTCGCCGCGATCCTGGGCGCGGTGATCCTGTCGGCCAGGCTCGGCCGGGGGCTCGCCGAGGAGCTGGGCAGCCTGCGCCTGGCGGCCCTGGACCTGGCCGAGGCGCGGCTGCCGCAGGTCGTCGAGCGGCTCCGCAAGGGCGAGTCCGTGAACGTGGAGACCGAGGCGCCGCCCATCCCCACGACCGGGACCACCCTGGAGATCACCGACGTCGGCCGGGCGTTCTCCACCGTGCAGCGCACGGCCGTCGAGGCCGCCGTGGGCGAGGCCCGGCTCCGCCAGGGGTTCAACCGGGTCTTCCGCAACCTGGCCCGGCGCAACCAGTCGCTGGTCCAGCGCCAGCTCATCCAGCTCGACTCCATGCAGCGCAAGACCACCCAGCCGGAGGCGCTGGAGGACCTCTACCGGCTGGACCACCTCACCACCCGCATGCGGCGGCAGTCGGAGGGCCTGGTCATCCTCTCCGGAGCCACGGCCGGCCGCACCTGGCGCACCCCCGTCTCCCTGATGGACGTGGTCCGCGCGGCCGTGGCCGAGGTCGAGGACTACCGGCGGATCGTCGTCCCGCCGCTGCCGGAGGCCAGGCTGACCGGCTCCGCCACCGCCGACGTCACCCACCTGCTGGCCGAGCTGCTGGAGAACGCGACCGTCTTCTCGCCGCCGACCACCCCGGTGAACGTCCGGGGAGAGGCCGTGGGGCGGGGCTACGTCATCGAGATCGAGGACCGGGGCCTCGGCCTGCAGGACCTGGAGCGCGAGGGCATCAACGAACGTCTCGCCACCCCGCCCGAGTTCGACGTGGCCGACAGCGAGCAGCTCGGCCTGTTCGTGGTGAGCCAGCTCGCCGCCCGCCACGGCATCAAGGTCACCCTGAGCCGCTCCCCCTTCGGGGGGACGACGGCGGTCGTGCTCATCCCGCGGACCGTGCTCGCCGCGCCCGAGACGCAGGAGGCGTCGGCCGTATGAGCTCTCGAATAGCCAGCGCGGCGGCCAGGCAGGCGACCGGGACCACCGGCAGGACGTAGCGGTGGTCGAAGTCCAGCACCGCCACCGGGCCCACCAGCAGACCGACCGCGACCGCCCAGGGCAGCAGCACGGTACGGCGCCGCAGCACCGCGCCCGCCGCGCCCAGCAGCAGGATCGCGCCGAGCAGCGGGCCGCGCAGGTAGGCCGGGTACTGGTAGGCGACCAGGAGGTCCGCGTACGGCCGGACCGAGTACAGGCCGCGGATGCCCGGGTCGTACTCCCGGCGAACCTCGCCGATCAGGGCATGGCCGGGCAGCGACCAGCTCCCGTGCGCGAAGCCGAAGGCCGGGGTGACCCGCTTGGGGTGGGCCACCGGGGTCCAGGCGAAGGCGAGGGAGGTGTCCTTCACCACCTCGCGGAGATAGTCGAACGGCTGGGCCGCGATGGCGTTGACCGCGAAGGCGCGGGCCAGGTCGTTGTGGCCGAACCGGTCGCCGGGGAGTCTGTTGAGCGAGGCTCCCGGGGCCCAGACGTACTCCGAGGCCGCGTCCACGACCGTCCCGTTGGGGCAGAGTTTCGCCTGGTCCGGCGGCGGCTTGACGACCGAGCAGTCGGCGAAGGTCATCGTGCGCGCCCACAGCGCGACCCCGTCGGCGCCGCTGAGGGCGAACCTGCCGTGGTGGTGGCCGTACCACCCCGCGTAGGCGGCCAGCGGCAGCGTCCCGGTGAGCGCCATGACCGCCAGGGGCCGCCATCCGACCCGCCGCACGGCCAGCAGGAGCAGGACCAGGACGAGCAGCGGCAGCGCGATCGTCCTGGTGAGCGCGGCCGCCGCGAACAGCAGGCCCGCCCCCGCGGCGGCCCGTGTCGACAGCCCCGGCGACCACATCAGGGCGGTGAGCCCGGCGACGACGAGGAAGACGAACTGCGTGTCCGACAGGACGGCGTGTTCGAGCCGCAGGAACGAGGCGTCGAACAGGACGGGCACGGTGGCGAGCGCCGCGCCCCAGGCGGGTAGCGACCTGCGGCGGAGCAGGGCGTAGATCAGCAGTCCGGTCCCGAGGCCCATGGCGTGCTGGACGGCCGCGATCACCTCGACGCTGTGGAAGGGCCACAGGGCCCGCAGCAGGAGCGGGTAGCCGATCGGGTGGAAGGTGGCCGAGGGCCTGAGGTGGACCGCGGTGTCCAGATAGGTGAAGGAGTCGTACCAGTAGAGCTGGGCGGGGCGGTAGCCGAGCATCGTCACCACGCGCAGGGCCGCGGCCAGCGTGAGGACCGCGGCGAACAGGCGGTGGTCGGTGAGCGCGCGGCGGGCCGGGGGGATCGCCGTGGGGCGGACGTCTGTGAGCACGCCGGATCCGATCGTCGTCGTGGGGGTCGGCGCATGCGGAGGAGAACGCATGGCGTGGAGGGAACCCGCGCGCGGAGGAGAGCACGCGGCGTGGCGGGAACCCGCGCGCCGAGGAGAGCACGCGGCGTGGCGGGGGAACGCGCATGCGGAGGAGAGCGCGTGGCGCGTGGGGCGACTCCGGCGGCCGGGACTCCCCGCTCGCCGCGCTTGGAAGCTCGTGGCGGGTGAGGGGCGACCGCTCAGGTCACGCGGGCCGGAAAGGCGGTCGGAGGGGCGTGGGCGGCGGAGCGTGCCGGGGCCGGAGGCGTGCCGTCAGGGGCGCGGCCCGGAGGCGTGCCGTCAGGGGCGCGGCCCGGACGCGCTCACCGGGTGCCGGGCATGGCCGGGCAGAGGACGCGGCCCGGCCGGCAGAGGGCACGGCCCGAGGGCGGGGACCCTTGCCGCCCGGGGTCAGGAACCCTTGGGGCAGGAGGCTCTCCTGGGCCGGGGGGCGTCGTTCGTCGTGGGACCGGCCAGGAGGAGCGCCTCGCCCGCCGCGCTCATCACGCCGTCGTGGACGTACCAGCCGCCCGGCACCGAGAATTTCTCGCCCTTCCCGGCGCCGTAGTGGGTGAACTCCGGCTCCACACCGCGTTGCCGGAGCATCGCCCGCACCTTGTCGACGGTCTTGTTGACGTAGTCGACACAGTGGAGCGGCTCGCCGGGCGTGTCGATGCCGGGCGGCATCGTGTAGCGCTCGCCGGGACGGGCGACACGGCCGAGGAGGATCTCGCCTCTCTCCTTGAAGCCCACCGGGACCTTCAGGCCGATCGGGCAGCCCCCGAACCGGCTGCAGGGCCCCGGAGCCTCGATGGTCCTGATGGAGTCTTGCTCGGGTACGGTCCGCCCCTGCCGGAGCCCCTCGATCCCCCCGCTCATCACGAACATCCGGCCGGCGATGCTCGGAGAGGTCGGTTCGAGCAGGAGCCTGATGTCGAGACCACGGGCGTTGAGCTCGCGTTCGTACATCTTCGGGTCGGCGTAGAGGTCCTTGACCGTGATGACGTAGTAGCCGCCCGCCCGCTTGATGTCGAGGGAGGCGGAAGCCGGAGCCGTGCCGTAGCCGCCGGGGAGCACCCAGCCCGTGATCATGGCCGCGGCGGCGAGTCCGGCGACCGCCGGCACGCTCAACCACCGGCGGCTCCACCGTCCTTGAGAGCGTCCGCGCGCGGCGGGACGGGCGGAGGTCAGGCGCGGCCACCGCCTCCCGGGCGCGACGGCCGGGACCGCCGTGATCTCGTCGAACAGCTCCCTGGCGCCGGGGGTCATGCCGGGGCCGGGGTCGGGGACGATCCCCGCGACGAGGCGGTCGACGTCGTTCATCACAGCTGTCCCTTCGCCAGCGCGACCGCGCGCGAGCCGTATCTGGCCATGTCGAATCCCCCGGAGTCCAGCTCCCTGGCGAGCCGTCTGCGGGCCCGGTGCAGCCGCAGCCGGGCCGCGCCGCGCGAGCAGCCCAGCACCTTGGCGATCTCCTCGCTGCTCAGCCCCTCCCAGCTGACCAGGGAGAGCAGCTCCCGGTCGTCGGGGCTCAGGCGCATGAAGGCCCGGCGGACGCCGTCGGGATCCTCCTCCACGGCCCTCTCGGCCCAGGCGGCCAGCTCCGCGCGGAGCCGTACGGCCAGCGCGGTCCGCCGGTTCTCCTCCCGCCGCCGGTTGGACAGGACCCGCCGGGCCACGCCGTACAGCCAGAGCCGCGCGTCGTGCCCGTCGGGGATGTCGCCCATCCGGCGCCAGGCCGTGGTGAAGGTCTCGGCGATGGCGTCCGCCGCGTCGTCGGGGGAGCCGGTGCGCCGCCGTACGTAGGCGAGGAGATCCGGGTAGTGCGCGTTGTAGATCTCCTCGAAGCGCTGCTTCGGGTCAGGGGGGCCCACGCTGTTGCCTTCCGGAGGGGACTCGTCACCTATACCTGTCCGGACCCGCGCTTCTGTTTCACCCCTTCTTCTGGCTGTCTCACGGTTCTCCGCCGGCTGCCGGGACGGTGGCGGGCGCTCAGCCGGTGGAGGCGGCGTGCCAGGCCGTCCTGCCGAAGGTCTCGTCGGACAGGAGCAGGTCGAGGAGGCCGGGGAAGCGGGTGTCGAGGTCGTCGCGGCGGAGGGTGATGTAGAGCTTGCGGCCGGAGGGGCGCTGCCGGATGACGCCGCTCTCGCGCAGCACCCGCCAGTGGTGGGTGAGGGTCGATTTGGGCACGTCGGGGACTATCGCGCCGCAGAACCTCTCCTCGCCGGAGGACAGGGCCCGCACGATCGACGCCCGGATCGGGTGGCCGAGCGCGGCCAGCACCGCTTCGAGCTGGAACTGCTCGCTGGACGGGTGAAGGGCGGTCATAGGGCGATTGTACGGAAGAGTCGAACTTGACGGCGCGACCTGCTTTGTACGAGTATCCCGAACTGTCCAACTGTTCGTATTTCCCGAACAATGTGAAGGTGGTCATGCCGTCTCCCTCCCCGTCCCAGCCGCTCACCCGGCGCCGCCATGTCGGCCGGACCCTGGCCCTGCTGGCCTTCGCCCAGCTCATCACCTCGCTCGACTTCAACATCGTCTTCGTCGCCCTCCCCGAGATCGGCCGGGACCTCGGCTTCTCCGCCCACACCCTGCAGTGGGTGACCAGCGCGTACGCGGTCACCTACGGAGGCTTCCTGCTGCTCGGCGGACGGGCGGCCGACCTGCTGGGACGTCGGCGCCTGTTCGTCACGGCCCTGCTGCTGTATGCGGTCTCCTCGCTGGTCGGTGGGCTCGCCGAGAGCTCCGGCCTGCTGGTCGCCGCCCGCGCGGTGCAGGGGCTCGGCGGGGCGCTGCTTTTCCCCGCCACCCTGTCGCTGGTCAACACCCTCTTCGCCGAAGGCCCCGAACGGAACCGGGCGCTGGCGATCTGGAGCGGCGCCGGGGCCAGCGGGCTGTCCCTGGGGGCGCTGCTGGGCGGGGTGCTGACCGACTCCTTCGGCTGGGAGGCGGTCTTCTACGTCAACGTCCCGCTCGCCGGCGCCGCCGCGCTGCTCGCCTACCCGCTCATCCCCGCCGACGGCGCGCGGCAGCGGGGCCGCAGCTTCGACCTGCCCGGCGCGGTGACCGTCACCGCCGGGGTCACCCTGCTGGCCTTCGCGCTCATCCAGGGCCCCGAGTCCGGCTGGACCTCGCCGCTCATCCTGACGGGCTTCGCCCTCGCCGCCGTGCTGCTGGCGGCCTTCCTCGTCATCGAGGCCCGCAGTCGTGACCCCCTCATGCCGCTGCGCCTGCTGGGCAACCGCAGCCTGAGCGGATCGATGGCCATCACCCTGCTCTTCGGGGCCACGTTCAACGCCCTGCCGTACTTCCTGACCCTCTATTTCCAGAGCGTCCACGGTTACAGCCCGCTCACGACCGGGGCGGCCTTCCTCGTGCCGTCCCTCATGATCGCCGCCGGTACCCAGATCGGCGAGCGGATGGCCACCCGGGCCGGGATGCGCCTGACCCTGCTCACCGGCATCGTCGCCGGCGCCGCCGGCACCGCCCTGCTCGCCACGGGCATGAGCGCGGGCGGCTCCTACTGGCACGTGCTGCCCGGCATCGTCGTCATGGGGCTCGGTCAGGGCCTGACCTGGACCGGGATGTGGATCGCCGCCGCCTCCGGGGTCGCCGCCGGAGAGCAGGGGGTCGCCTCCGGCATGGCGTCCACCGCCCTGCAGGTCGGGACCGCGCTCGGCCTGGCCGTGCTCGTCGCGGTCGCCGGCCAGGACGTCACCGGCCTGGCGGGCGAGGCCCTGCTCGGCGAGATCACCGGCGGACTGCGGGCCGCGATCTACGTCGCCGCCGCGGGTATCCTGCTGAGCGCCTTCCTGGCCCTGACCTTCCAGCGTCGCGAGGCGGCAGAGCCCCGGCCCGCGCGCGTGGACGCCTGAGGAGATCCCCATGAGTTCCGACGTTCCGAGCTTCGACGTCGCGGTGGCCGGCGGCGGCCCGGTCGGCATGCTGCTCGCGGCCGAGCTCGCCCTCCAGGGTGTCCGGCCGGTGGTCCTGGAGCGGCTCCCCACCCCGACGGGGGAGTCCAAGGCCGGCACGCTGCACGCCAGGACCGCCCAGAGCCTGAACCGCCGGGGTCTGCTCGACGAGGTGGGAAGATCCTCCTACGGCGGCGTGCGCTTCCACTTCTCCGGCATGTTCGAACTGGACCTCGGCGCGGTGGCCGGAGAGGGGCCCAGCATCGTCGGCAGCCCGCAGGCGTGGGCCGAGCAGGTGTTCGCCGACCGCGCCGCCGACCTGGGCGCGGAGATCCGGCGGGGGCACGAGGTCGTCGGCCTCGCCCAGGACGCCGACCGCGTCACGCTGACCGTGGCGGGGCCGGCCGGGCCGTACGAGCTGGCCGCCCGCTACGTGGTCGGCGCCGACGGCGCCCGCAGCGCCGTGCGCAGACTCGCGGGCATCGCGTTCACCGGCACTCCGGCGGGCGTCGCCGCGCTGACGGGCGACGTCCGGCTGCTGGACCCCCTCCCCGGCGGCTGGCACCGCACCCCGCGAGGCTGGCTGATGGTCTGGGGCGGCGGAACATACGGCCACAGCCGGATCAGCACCTACGACTTCCGCGGCCCGCACGCCGACCGGCAGGCGCCGGTCTCCCTGGAGGAGCTGCGCGGGGTGGTGGAGCACATCGCCGGCCACCCGGTCCGGATGGCCGAGCCGCGCGGCCTGACCCGGTACGGCGACGCGGCCCTCCAGGCGGAGACCTACCGCCGGGGGCGCGTGCTCGTCGCCGGGGACGCCGCCCACGTGCACTTCCCCTGGGGAGGGCAGGGGCTCAACACCGGCATGGAAGACGCCATGAACCTGGGCTGGAAGCTCGCCGCCCAGGTGCGGGGGCGGGCCCCCGACGGGCTGCTCGACACCTACCACGGCGAGCGGCACCCGGTGGCGGCGCGGGTCCTGTGGAACGTCCGCGCGCAGACCGCCCTGGCCGACCCCGACCCCCGGGTCGACCCGCTGCGGGAGCTGTTCGCCGAGCTCATGCGGCTGGAGCAGGTCAACGACCACCTGAGCGGCATGATCAGCGGCACCCGGACGGCCTACGACGTCGGCCACCCCGGCGCCGGCCGGCTCGCCCCGGACACCGAGCTCAAGACCGAGGACGGCGCGGTCAGCCTGGTGGAGCTGCTCCGCCGGGGCCGGCCCCTGTTCCTGTGCCCCCTGGACGGCGGCCCGGGGGACGGCTCGGACGGCGGCTCGGGCGGCGGCTCGGCCGGCTCGGACGGTGGCCGGGGCGGTCCGGGTGGCTCGGCGAGCGGTGGTGAACGGCTGGCGGACGTCGCGGCGGAGTGGGCCGGCCGGGTGGACACCATACGGGCGGCACAGTGCGAGCCGCTGCTCATCCGGCCCGACGGCTACGTCGCCTGGTGTCCCCCCGGCGACGCCGCCTCCCTCCGGACCGCGCTCCGCCGCTGGTTCGGCGAGCCCGGCTGAGCCGGTGCGGGCCGGGGCCGGCCCCGCACCGGGCGCTGTCCGCCGGAGGCCCAGCGGCGCGGCGCCCGGTGGGCGGCGGTGTGGGAGTGGCGGGAACCGGCCATTGACGGCGGACGGTGGGACGGAGATCGTGGGGGATTGCCAGGTGATCTTCCATTGAGGCCGCGGGCACTTCTCCGCCATGGTCACTGAAGGAGCGTTCATGCCACACATCACGTTGAACACCGACGAGCCCGGCATCCGCGGACTGCTGAGGTTCCGCCCGGAGACGGCCCGCCCGCTGAACGACCTGGCCGAGGTGCTGCTGCGCGGGGAGAGCACCCTGTCGCGCGGGGAGCGCGAACTGATCGCGGCGTACGTGTCGGGGCTGAACCAGTGCCGGTTCTGCACCTCCTCGCACGCGGCCTTCGCCGCCGCGCAGCTGCCGGAGGGGATGGCGCTGGTGGATCAGGTGCGCGCCGATCCGGACGGCGCGCCCATCTCGGCCAAGCTGAAGGCCCTGCTGGCCATCGCGGGCGCGGTCCAGCAGAGCGGGCAGCGGGTCGGCGACGAGCAGATCGCGGCGGCCCGGGCGGAGGGCGCGACGGACGTGGAGATCCATGACACGGTGCTGATCGCGGCGGCGTTCTGCATGTTCAACCGCTACGTCGACGGCCTGGCCACGATCGCTCCCGACGACGCGGCGGACTACGCGATGGCGGCCGACCGGATCATCGCCTACGGCTACACGACCACCTCGCCCGTCGCGGAGCCCCAGAGCGGGTGACCCCGCGCGGAGCGCGCACCGCCCGCTCTCGCGGGGAAGGCCGAACCCCCCCCTCGCGGGGAGTGCGGTGCGCGGCCCGCGTGGGGCCGGCCGTGTCAGGCGCCCAGGGCCTCGGCGGCGAGCGCGGTCCCCCGTATCCGGGCGTCGATCTTGGCGAAGGCGACCTCGCGGGAGGTCGAGGTGTCGTCGGCGAAGGGGGAGAAGCCGCAGTCGTCGCAGGTGCCCAGCTGCTCGACCGGGATGTGGCGGGCCGCCTGCAGCACCCGGTCACGCACCTGCTCGGGAGTCTCCACCGCGGGGTCGATCGGATCGGTCACCCCGATGAAGACCCTGGTCCCGGGGCGCAGGTGGGCGCCGATGACGTCCAGCGCCCGGGCCGGGTCGGGCTCACCGGCCAGCTGGACGTAGAAGTTGCCGGCCTTCAGCCCGAGGAGCTTGGGCAGCAGGGCGGCGTAGTCGACGTCGGCGCTGTGGGTGGAGTCCTGGTCGCCGCCGGGACAGGTGTGCACGCCGATCCGGGCCCGCTCGGCCGCGCTGAAGCGCTCCAGGAGCTGGTTGTTGAGGGTGATGAAGTCATCCAGCAGCCCGCCGCTGGGATCGAGCTTCAGCGACAGCCGTCCCTCGGTGAAGTCCAGCTGTACGGCGTGCGCACCGGCGTCCAGGCAGCCGCGGATGTCGGCCTCGGCCTCGGCGAGCAGGTCGTCCAGGAAGACCTTCCGGGGGTAGTCGGCGATGCCGTCGGCCGGATAGAGCAGGCTCAGCGCCGACGGGGCGATGACCGCCTGCTTGACCGGCAGGCGGGTGTGGCGCTGTGCCTGCTTCAGATACTCCGAGGCGTGGACGCGGTAGCGGAACGGGCCGGCGGTCAGGCGCGGCAGTTGCCGGGTGTGCCCGTCGGCGAACGGGACGACCGCCCCGTCGGGGCTGAGGCCGTCGAGTCCGGCGACCGGATAGGTGAGGAAACTGGGTTTGGACTGCTCGCCGTCGACGAGGACCGGGCAGCCGAGCTGCTCCAGCCGCGCGATGGTGTCGGCGACGGCTCCGGTCTGCTCCGCGGCCAGCTCGGCGTCGCCGATCCGGCCCGCGGCGTGGTCGGCCAGCGCGGCCAGCAGAGCGGGAGGGCGGGGGATGCTGCCGATCGGTTCGGTGGGGATGTCCATACCGTGATCGTAAATAACGATCCGTGCTCCATCAATCACTTACGGATATGGAGCGCTCTTCCGTTTCGCCCCGATGACCGCCGGCGGCCTCGGTGGGAGCCGGGCCGGTGGGGCGGAGGCCGGTGGGGCGGGGGGTCGCGTGGGGTCCGGCGGGAGCGGTCCGGGCGGGGGCCGGGCCGGTGGGGCGGGGGGTCGCGCGGGGCTCGGCGGAGGCGGATCCGGAGGGGACGAGAGAGTCGCAGGTGAAGCCCTCGTCGTGGTCGGGCTCCAGCACCATCTGCTGGAGCACGGTCGAGCCCATCGGGCGGCGGAAGGTCTCCTGCCTGACGCAGTCGTAGAAGGCGTAGGTCCCCTCGCGCTCACCGAGCAGCAGCAGGGGCACGCCCCCGCGCATGGGCTTGCCGTTGCCCGGGTGGGTGGCGAGCACCCACTGGTCCTGGAAGCCCGACAGGGTCAGCACGAGGCTGCTCCGCCCCGTGGTGGCCAGCCGCACCGCGTCCGACTCCATCTGCCCGATCAGCACGAAGCCGAGCCCCATGCCGGTGAACGCGGCGACCACGACCCGCATCCCGGCCCGGCCCGTCGGGCGGCGCCGGAGCAGCCGGAAGGGCACGACGAAGGCGACGACCCCGATCCCCGCCGCCACCAGCACGACCGTGGCCGGCCCCACCCCCTCGGCGAGGCCGAGATAGCCGAGGAAGCCCCAGTACGTTCCGCCGCACCACACCGCGCCGAGGGCGGCCGCCGCCCAGGGCCGTTCCCGTACGGCGCGGGCCAGCCTGAACACGTGGCCCCGGGCGGCCCTGTCCACCAGCCAGCCGACCGCCACCAGCGCGCCCAGGACCAGCGCGCCCGCCAGGGCCAGCAGGATGAGGCACCCGACGAGGCGGCCGAACATGGTCGCCTGGTCGATGCCCGCCTGTTCGGGGCTGATGTTGAAGACTCCGTACACCTGCTGGATGCCGAGATAGAGCAGGGCGTAGAGCGCGATGCCCACGGGGAGCACCACCGAGCCGATGCGCTGCAGCAGGTCGATGACGCTGCCCCGGCCGGCCGTATCCTGATCGGTCATTGCTTGCTGTGTCCCGTTTTGGTGTTGATCGACCGAGACAGGGTGTCATGCGGTGCGCGGCGGACACCTGCCGGGTGCCCCGGATGCCGGACGCCCCCGGACACGCCTCACGGCAGCTCGGTCCACGGGCCTGGAGCGTGGTCGTCCTTCGGGATCCACAGCGCGGGCTGGAGCTCGCGCAGTCTCGGCGCCGCGGCGGGGTCCCAGGGGTACCGGCCCCCGGCGTCGGGCCAGACGATCTCCATGAAGGGCAGCGGCGGCTGCTGGTAGAAGTGCAGCGCCATGCCGAACAGCGAGCGGTACCAGCTCGTGTCCACGGTCTTCGTGACGACGGGGTAGTCCCTGATGACGTCGTCCCGTTCCTGGTCCGCGACGAGACGGTGACCGGCGGCGACCCTGTCGGCCAGGGTGTTCAGGCAGTCTTTCAGCACCTCGACCCGGAGCCCGAACATCGCCGCCTCGGGCGAGCGGAGCGTGTGCCACAGCCCGACGGTGAACGCCCATCCGGGACCGGCCTCGTCCTCCGGGATCATGATGACGCCCCACCCGCGCTCCCGGACGTGCCGCATCGTGTCGCGGTCGAGCTCGTCGAGCTCGATGTCGCGCTCGACGCACAGGAGGCAGTGGCAGGCAAGCTGGTCGAACATGATGTCGAGCGTAGTGGTCCGCTGGTGAGGTGACCGTCAGCTCCGGAGACGGTCGGCTCCGATGACGGTCCTGGCTACTCCGGTCCCGGCTCCTCCAGCCCCGACTCGGCTATCCGCCGGCGGAGGGGCCGGCGCTGCAGGGCCAGTACGGCCTCGGCCAGCAGGTCGGCGAGGGGCATCGGCAGCTCGGCGTCCAGCCCCCGCATGGCGGCCCTGGTGGCCGCCCACTCGGCTTCGATGGTCGGCAGCATCGAGTACGCCTCCGGCGTGAGGCGCACGATCCGCTGGCGGGCGTCCGCGCCGGGTTCGAGGGCGACCAGACCGGCGCGGGCCATCTGCGTCACGGTCTGGCTCGCCGCCGAATGCGTCACCCCCACTCTCCGCGCCAGGTCGCGGATCGACATCGGGCCTTCGGAGACCAGCGCCCGGACGACCGGGGAGAACCGGGGCCGGTAGCCCGACAGGCCGAGCTCGCCGTACACCTTGGCCACGTCTCCCTCCAGCAGTTCGAGGAGGTGGCGTAGTAGCGTTCCGACGGCGGCGCGGTCTGGCATGTCCCTCATGGAGAGAATGTAACAGCACTGTCATATCTGCCCGGCGGTGGGGCGCGCCCCTGACGGAAGTCGGGGGTGGGACCTGACGGATGCCAGAAGTGGCGCAGGGGCCCGCGCGGCCAGATTGGTGCTCATGCGCGCATGCGCCAGGCCCTGGAGACCCGGCGCCAGGACATCCGGACCGTCCTGGACCGGCTCCCGTCCGTGAAGGGGCTCGCCCGGGCGATGGACCTGTCGAGGATCGGGGTGTTCGGCCACTCCTACGGCGGCGACACCGCGGCCGAGGCGATGCGCGCCGACCGGCGGGTGGACGCCGGAGCCGATCTGGACGGCTGGCTCGCCTATGACGTCGGCGGCGAGGCCCCCAGCCCCGCGGCCACCGGAGGGGTCGACCGGCCGTTCCTGCTGATGGGCTCGCCCGGCAGCACCGCGGACGGGCGGATCAGGGACCACCTGACCGCCCCCGCCTGGACGTCCTTCTGGGAGAGGTCGACCGGCTGGAAGCTGGACCTGTCGATGCCCGGGGCGATGCACTACAGCTTCACCGACGTCCAGGCGTTCCTGCCGGAGCTGGATGAGGAGCTCGAGGTCGTACCGGAGGTCAGGGCCCAGCGGATCGGCACCGTCGACCCCGGCCGGAGCGTCGCCGTCCAGCGGGCCTACCTCACCGCGTTCTTCGACCAGAGCCTCAAGGGCCGGCCGCAGCGGCTGCTGCGCGGTGGGACGTCCGAGTATCCCGAGGTCACCCCCGCCCGGTAGCTCCCCGTACGGCGGGCCCGGCTGCCGGTGCGGGGTGGCGGGGGCGCCGCCCGGGCCGGCTCAGTCGGAGCGTACCTGCAGGCCGAGCGCGGCGGCGATCGTGACGGCCTGCCGGATGTCGATCACCGCGTCCTTCAGCTTGACGACGGACGGGTCCAGGGAGGACAGGTCGCTGCCCCGCAGGTCACTCCGGGAGAGGTCGGCGCTGTGCAACCAGGCGCCGGACAGGTCGACGCCCCGGAGCGTGACCCCCTCGCCGCGCGCGCCCGTGAGGTCGGCCTCGCGCATCCGCACGTCGTTGAACGAGGCGCTGCGCAGTCCGGCTCCGGGCAGCCCGACGAACGACCAGTCACCGCCTTCGACCTTGAGAAGGTCGAAGGTGCAGCCGTCGAACACGCTGCCGACGAACTTGCAGCCGGTGAAGGTGGCGTCGAAGAACGTGCACCGCTTGAAGGTGCAGTTCGTGAACGCGGTGTCGGAGTGCGCGGACGCGTTGAACCGGACCCCCGTGAAGGTGCACTCGTGGAAGACCGCGCCGTGGCTCGACGTCTCGGTCATGTCCACGTCGAGGAAGGCGACCCGGTCGTGGCTCTGACCCGACAGGTCCTCGCTGTCCCAGTCCTGCGACCGGATGACGGTCCGGGTCTCGGGTGCGGGCACGCCGTACTTTCGCTCAGCCATCACTCGTCGTGCCTTCCGTGCCGGAGCGGAGGAGGTCACCGGCTCCGGGCCCCTCCGGAGCCGTCGAGGGGGAGAGCCGGCCCTGCAACGGTAGTGCCCCCGGGTGACGGCGACGCCCGGGGCCGGCGGCCAACCTCGGACCATCACCGAGTGTGTTCACTGGACTACGGAGTGAAAAAAGGAGAGAGTGCAGGTCGTGGCGGCATGAAGGTTCCGTGGGGGAAGAAATGGCTATAAGGAGAGCTCGGTCCGCAACCCTCCCGGTGGCGGTGATGCTGGCGGTGACGCTGATCGGCGGCTGTGGTGGTGTCCGGCCGGCCGACCCGGTCCCCCAGGGCGCGGGTGCCGCGCCCCCGGCGGCCGCGAGCACCCCACCGCCGGCGGGCCTCGACGGGCCGGCGGGCGCCCAGGGGGGCCTCGACGAGGAGTGCCCGACCACGGGCAACACCAGGCGGTTCGCCAAGACGCGCTTCGCGCTGCACGCCGGCCTCGCGCTGGGGGCGTTCTACCGCTACATCTACCGGCCGCTGCGGAGCGGGGGCTTCAAGGCCGGGGCGGAGAAGCGTAAGCGGACTTTCGTGAAGGCGGCCGTGGCCGGCCTGTTCGCCCTCCACGAGCTGAAGGTCGCCAAGAAGTTCGCCACGGCCAACCCGACGCTGTGCAAGGGCGTCCAGGCGGTCAGTGACAGCTTCACCAGCCTCACCGACAAGCTGAAGAGCGGCACCGCCACGGAGGCCGACCTCGATGTCAGCAAGAACGCCTTCGACGATCTGAAGCAGAACGCCCTGAAGAACGGCTACGACTTCAAGGAGAAGAACGTCGTCGTCCCCGGAGCCGGCTGAGCGGGTCCGGCCGCCGGGTCCCCGGTGCCCGTGGCCGGCCCGAGGCCGGTCACGATGGCGCGCAGGCCCTGCAGCACCTCGGGCCCGGAGGGTGACTGCCCGGGGTCGGTCAGCCACTGCAGCATCACGCCGGAGAACAGCGCCAACTGCACCGAGCCGACGGTGCGCGTCGTGGAGTCGGAGAGCTCCTCCTCCGGGGCGCCCAGCAGCGTCGCCGCCAACCCCCGGCGCCCCTCCTTCTGGGCACCGGCCAGATACTGTCGCAGGTCGGGGGAGTGCTCGGCCTGCAGAAGCGCCTCGACGGTTGCGAGCCAGAGCTTGCGGTGCTCGGTGAACGACTCGATGATCTTCGTCCACATGGCCTCGTACTGCTCGGCGGGGGTGGAGGCGGGGTCGCCGTAGGCGGCCAGCGTGCGCCCGGTCTCGGCGCCCCACTCGTCGATCGCCTGGATGAGCGCCGCGTTCAGCAGTGCCTCTCGGGAGCCGAAGTGGTAGCCGATGGCGGCCATGCTGACCCCTCCGGAGGCGGCGGAGATGTCACGGACGGTCGTCCGCGCCCACCCCTTCTCCTCCAAACAGCGCCTGGCGCCGGCGAGCAGATCCTCACGATTTCCCATACCCGGGATGCTACTTGCCCTGACAGACGCGCCACCCAGTTTTAAGACAAATGTCTTGTGCGATCGAATTGGGCGTACGCATTGCGCAAACGCGCAAATCCTCTGTACTGTTCGGGTCAGGCAAGAGAGACCGAACGACAAGGAAGAGACGGACATGAGCCGCGGCGACACCCCCCAGACGACCACTCCCATCCGGGCCGAGCTGGACCGCGACGGCCGCCGCCTGTCCTACGTCGACTTCGGCGGGGCCGGCCGTCCCCTCGTCGCCCTGCACGGCCACATGTCCGAAGGGGCGAGCTTCGCCGCCCTGGCCGCCGCGCTGGCCCCCGAGTGGCGGGTCATCGCCCCCGACCAGCGCGGCCACGGCGAGTCCGACCGGGCGGCCGACTACTCCCGGGAGGGCTACGTCGCCGACGTCGTCGCCCTGCTCGACCACCTCGGCCTCGACCGGGCCGTGGTCCTGGGCCACTCGCTCGGCGCCATCAACGCCTACCAGCTCGCCGCCCGCCACCCCGAGCGGGTCAGCGCCCTCGTCAACGCGGAAGGGGCGGTCTCACTCGGGCTCGACGGCGCCAATCCGCTGGCCTTCGTCCTCGCCCTGCCCTACCAGGCCCCCACCCGCGAGGCGCTGATCGAAGGTCTCGGCCAGGCCGCCGCCTTCTTCGGCGACGCCCTGCGGGAGAACCCCGACGGCACCTGGCGCCTGCCCTTCCACCCCCAGGACATCGTCGACTCCGAGGACCTCGTCCACGGTGACCACTGGAACGACTGGCTGGCGAGCACCTGCCCGGCCCTCCTGGTGCGCGGCGTCAAGGGGGTCATCCCCGCCGAGCAGGCCCACGCCATGATCGAACGCCGCCCCGGCACCCGCCTCGCCGAGCTGGAGACCGACCACTTCGTCCACACCGGCGACCCCGAGGGGTTCACCCGGGCCGTCGGCGAGTTCCTCCGGTCGCTGGACCCCGCCGCGTGACCCGCGGCGCGCCGGCCGGTCAGACGTGACGGCGCCACCCCTCCAAGCTCGCGCCGCCACGTCCGCTCACCGGGCCGGTCCGGAACGCGCAGTCCAGACCGCCCGAGCCTCACCCGCCGGCAACAGGCGGGTCTCACATGCTTCGGAGCCGTCGTCGCCGCGGATTGCCCGCCGTACGGACCTCCGTCCACGGCTGGAGCCGGCCGTCGACCTGGACAGCCGGCTCGGCGAGGACAGGACGCCGGTGAGGGTCGGCCATGGTCCGGCAGTCCCGATGGCCGTCAAGGTCGTCGACGGCCCGGCGGGCCCGAGGGCCGTCAAGGCCGGCGAGCTGGTCCCACCCCGGCGGGGAGGGCGGCGTTCAGGGCTTGCGGCCCACGCCGGCGTAGCCGATCGAGGTGTCCTGGTCGCCGATCAGCGGCGGGTGATCGGCGGGGCGCCAGTCCTTGGGGAACACCAGGCCCGGTTCGACCAGCTCGTAGCCGTCGAACAGGCGGGTGATCTCCGCGTGCGTGCGCAGGTTCAGCGCCGCGGTGGCCTGGTTGTAGATCTCCAGGGCCTCCGGAGTGGTGTCCGGCTTGGCGTCGATCGCATGGCTGACAACGAGGTAGCTGCCCGGCGCGCTCGCCCCGTGCAGCCGCCGGATGATCTCGTGGGCGCCCGCGCCCTCGGCGCTCTCGTCCGGGATGAAGTGCAGCAGGGCCAGCATCAGGAACGCCACCGGCCGGTCGAAGTCGACGTGCCCGCCCAGCTCGGCCAGCAGCTTCTCCGGATCACGCACGTCGGCCTGGAGGATGGCGACGTCGTCGCCGCCCGCCAGGAGCGCCCGGCCGTGCGCGCACACGACGGGGTCGTAGTCCACGTAGGTCACGTGGGTGCCGGGCGCGACCGCGTGCGCGATCTCATGGGTGTTGCCCTGCGTGGGCAGCCCGGAGCCCAGGTCCACGATCTGCCGGACGCCTGATCCGACCAGATGGCGTACGGCACGCGACAGGAACGCACGGTTCTCCCTCGCGGAGTCGCGGGTCGCCGGGAAGAGCTTCAGGATCTGTTCGGCAGCGGCCCGGTCGGCGGCGAAATTGTCCTTGCCGTCCAGGTAGTAGTCGTACATCCGGGCGACATTGGGCACGTTCGGGTCGACCCCGTCCGGCGTAGCCTGGTCATCCACGCTGTCTTCCGATCTGTCGCCGTCCTTCTGGAATCGATCTTAGGGAAACTTCCGCCGGTCCGTGCAGACCTTGCAGGGTCAGGAGTGATCGGTGCGGGTTCCGCCGGCCCGGGCGGCCGGTGTGGGTTCCGCCGGCCCGGGGCGGCTGGTGCGGGTTCCGCCGGGCCGGGAGCGGCTCATGCCGGCAGACCCGGGCCGACCGGCAGCCGCAGCGTGAAGACGGCGCCCTCACCCGGGACGCTGGAGACGCTCACAGTCCCGTGGTGGGCCTCGGCCAGGTTGCGGACGATGGCCAGGCCGAGCCCGCTGCCGCCGGTCCGCCGGTTCCGTGACTTCTCCTCCCGCCAGAACCGGTCGAAGACATGGGGGAGGTGTTCGGCAGCGATGCCGACGCCGGTGTCGGCCACCTCGATCAGGACGTGCCCGTCCGCGAGGCGGCCGCGTAGCGTGATCCGCCCGCCCGGCGGCGTGTAGTGCACGGCGTTGCTCACCAGGTTCCCCACGGCCTGGCGCAGCCGTACGGGATCGGCGAGGAGTTCGGGGGCGCCGGTGGTCTCGGCCGTCAGGGCGAGGCCGGCCGCGTCGGCGCGGCCGCGGTGCGCCGTGGCGATCTGGTCGAGCAGGTCGGCCACGTTCACCGGCTCGGGGTGCAGCCGCAGCCTGCCCGCGTCCGCGAGAGCCAGCTCCTGCAGGTCGTCGACGATGTGCTGGAGCTGCATGATCTCCTCCACCAGCGAGTCGATCAGCGCGGGGTCCAGCTCCGCGACGCCGTCCTGGGCGGCCTCCATCCAGCCGCGCAGGTTGCTCAGCGGAGTGCGGAGCTCGTGGGAGACGTCGCTGACCATGGCCTTGCGCTGCGCCTCCATCCGCTCCAGGTGCTCCGACATCCTGTTGAACGCCTCCGACAGCTCGCCCACCTCGCCGGTGGCCGTCACCGCGACACGGGCGGAGCTGTCACCCCGCTGCATCCGCTGGACCGCCTCGGTGAGCGCCCGCACCGGCCTGGTCAGCCGGGAGGAGATCACGAAGCTCACCGTGACCGCGAGCAGCAGGACGAGCAGCGCGGTGCCCGCGATGCGCGCCACCCCGGCCGAGGTCAGCTCGGTGGAGGGCTGCTGCGCCGAGGAGCCGAGGTAGAGCAGGGCCGCGGGCGCGACGTACGCCCTGAGCTGCTCGCGCCGGGCGCTCGCCAGGCAGGCGGAGACGGGCTGCTGGTCGAGGACGCGCGGGCTGGGGGCGGGGGCGGGGGCGGCGGCGGGCCGGAACGTCCAGGACAGGTCGAGGGCGAGGGTCACCTCGGACTTGTTCTGTCCCGACAGGCACCGGTTGAGCAGGTGGTTGAGCTGGCGCAGCGCCTTGCGTTCGGTCGCGGTGGGACTCTCCAGCGTCCTCAGGGCGCACGCGGAGACCACATAGGTGCTCTTGCTGGGGATCTCGACGGAGGGACGCCCGGACGGGGAGAGGACGACGTCGGCCTCCTGCCCGTTGCGGCGCGCGCAGGCCGCCCCCGCGTTGGCGGCCTTCCTCAGCCGGGACCGCTCCGCGGCGGCGAGCTTGAACGGCCCGACCGCCCGGGGGTCGATGCGATCCTTGGCCGCTCCCGGCACCAGAGTCACGTCCACCCGCAGCGGATCGACGACCACCGAGGGCTTGGCCGGCAGGGGAGTGTCGCTGGAGTCGGCGATCGGCTCGCCGCTCTCGGTGGTGAGCGCGATGCGGCGTCCCGTCTTCCGGGCCAGGTCACGCACCGTCTGACCGACGCCGGCCCAGCTCGCGTGCGTCGCGCCGTAGCCGAGCAGGGTGTCGTTGATGCGCGTGTCGGTGACCAGGGTCTGGTCCTGCTCCTCGCGGATGGCACCCGAGGTGCTCTGGCTGGTCAGCCAGGCGGTCGCCGAGATCGAGCAGACGGCCACCAGGACGGAGCTCGCCAGCAGCCGCGTGAGCAGGCCGTGCCGCCGGACCCTCATCCCGAGCCGTCGGTCAGCTTGTAGCCGACCCCGTAGACGGTCAGGATCCGGGCCGGTCTGCGCGGGTCGGACTCGATCTTCTTACGCAGGTTCAGCATGTGCACGTCGATCGTGCGCCTGGTGATGAAGCGGTCGAACCCGTGGACCTCCTCCAGGAGCTGCGCGCGGGTGAAGACCCGCTCCGGCTGGGCGGCGAGCGTCTCCAGGATCCGGAACTCGGCGGGCGTGCAGTCCACCGGGCTGCCGGCGACGCTGACCAGGTGGCGTGCGGGGTCGACCAGGAGATCGCCGACCTTCAGCGTCTCCTCGGGGACCTCGGCGTCCCGGGAACGCCGCGCCCGCCGCAGGAGCGTGCGGACCCTGGCCATCAGCTCCCGCGGGCTGTAGGGCTTGGTGACGTAGTCGTCGGCCCCCAGGTCGAGGCCGATCAGCAGGTCGTCCTCTGTGGTGCGGGCGGTCAGCATGAGCACGGGGACGTCCGACTCCGCGCGGATGACACGGCAGACGTCGAGGCCGTCGGCCTTCGGCATCATCACGTCGAGCACCACGAGGTCGGGCTCGCGCCCGCGGGCCTCGTCGATCGCGGCCCGCCCGTCATGCACGACGAGCACCGCGTGGCCCTCCCGCTCCAGATAGCGGCGGACCAGCTCGGCCTGCTTCACGTCGTCCTCTGCAACCAGCACATATGCGCACATCGGGACGAGGTTATGTGACCAAGACAGGTCGTTGACAGCGAGCAAACAGGACCTTCACATTCCTCCGCCAGTCTGCGTCGCGTGAAGTTCAACGGCTGTCTCGCCGCGGCGGCACTCGCCGCCGTGGCCACGCTGACCGGGTGCGCGGCCCCCGAGGCGCGTCCGGTCCCTCCGCGGGCACTCGCCACCACCGGCCAGGCCGGCACCGCGACCGGCCAGACCGGGACCGGGGGCGGCACGACCGGTCAGGCCGGGACCGGAGCTGCCGCCGTCGATCACGCCGAGACGGGGGCCGGCGTGGAGGTGGCGACCGTGCGGGGACCACGCATCGCGGTGTACAAGCGCAAAGGGGCGAGCCTGCCCTGGCGTGAGCTCGCGAGCCCCAACGACTACGGCGCCGAGCGGGTCTTCCTCGTGGAGCGCCGCGACGGCCGGTGGCTGCGGGTGCTGCTGCCGGTCAGGCCCAACGGCAGCACGGGCTGGATCAGGGCGGACGACGTCACGCTGGCCAGGACCACGCGCCGGGTGGAGATCGACCCCGCGGCGTTCAGGTTCACGGTCTACGACGGGGAGCGCGTCCTGCGCCGGGGGAGGGTGGCCACGGGCCGGGACGGCACGCCCACTCCCCCCGGCCGCTACTTCTTCACCGAGCTGGTGCGCCCGCCGGACCCGCGCGGGCCGTACGGCGCCTACGCCTTCGGGCTGAGCGGGTTCTCCCCGACGCTGAAGCGCTTCGCGGGAGGCCCGGGGCAGCTCGCCGTCCACGGGACCGACGACGCGGCGGCCATCGGCACGCGGGCCAGCCACGGCTGCGTCCGGGTCGGCAACGCCGACATCACCTGGATGGCCAGGAACCTGGCGATCGGCACCCCGGTCGTCGTGAAGGGCTGACGCCCTCCGGACCACATATCGACCGGCCACGGATCGACCGACCACATATCGAACACGGAGAACGGCTCCGCCACGGAGAACAGCTCCGCCACGGAGAACAACGGAAGGTGAGATACATGCGTCTCAAGCTCGTACTCGGCGGCCTCGCCGCCGCCCTGGCCCTCGGCGCCGGCCTGGCCGGTACGGCGATGGCCGCCGAGCCCGCCAGACCGGCCGTCAGCGGGCCCTCGGCCGAGCCCGCCAAGCCCGCCGCCCCCCGCGTGGTCAAGCCCGCCGAGTCCGACACTCCCCGGCCCGCTCCGACCAGGGGCGGGGCGGATCCGACCGCGGCCCCGGCACCGGAGCCCGGCGAGCCCTCGGTGCGGCAGCCCAGCTACACCGGCTGAGCACGGGCAGCGACGGCGAGGGCGCCCGCGGCCGGCGGGCGCCCGCGGCACTGAGCGGATCATCACCGGTCCCGGCCTGGACCGGCCGGCACCCGGTCTCGGATCCCCCGCGAAGACGGCCAAGCCCGATCCGGCCGTCGCTGTACGACCGCCCGCCGCGGCGGAGTAGCCTCCCCGCGGGTCAGGAGGTGTCATGGCCTCTCCCGCCCAATCGTGGCCGCGCCGTCCCTCCGGACCGGGCGCCGCCACGTCCTCTCCACAGGCCGGCTCCTCCTGACGCGGCTCCTCCTGACGCCCCTCCTCCTGACGGAGGAGGGGACGGCGGCGGTCGAAGCGCCGGTGGCACAGCGGGTTCCGCTGTGCGGAGGAGGAAACGGACGGGCCGCATACCTAGATTCGAGGTGTGACGGACGGAGAGTTCGAGGACGCACAGGTGGCGCGGCCCAGAGAGCGGCGGCGACCGCGGCGGCTGCTGCGGATCACCGCCTGGGGCGTGGGCCTGGTCGTGCTCGCGGCCAGTGCGGGGTTCCTCTACGAGACGGGCGCCCGGCAGGGCGATGCCGCGCGCCACAGGGCGCCGGGACGGTTGGTCGACGTCGGCGGTCACCGCCTGCACCTGTACTGCACCGGGACAGGCGCTCCCACCGTCGTGCTGGAGGCGGGACTGGCCGAGTCGAGCGCGAGCTGGGAGACCATCCAGCGACGGCTCTCCGCGGGTAACCGGGTGTGCTCCTACGACCGGGCGGGATACTCCTGGAGCGAGGACGGCCCGTCGCCGCGTACGGCGGAGCGCACCGCCGGGGAACTGCACACCCTGCTGGCCGCGGCCGGGGAGGCGGGGCCGTACGTCCTCGTCGGGCACTCCTACGGCGGCAACACGGTGCGCGTCTTCGCCGACCGGTGGCGGTCCCTGACCGCCGGGCTGGTGCTGATCGACGTCACCGACGAGACGGCCGTCACCGCACTCCGGATCTCCCGTCCCCTGCTCGCCGTCCAGTTCACCGTCAACCAGCTCGTCGCCCGCCTCGGCCTGCTCAGACTGTCGGGCGACGCCTTCGTGCCGCCCGACGCCACCGCCGCGGCCCGCGCCGGCGCCACCGTCGTCTACGGGGACCGGAGCATGGCGGCCGCCCGCGCCGAGGCTTGGGCCTCAGCGGACAGCGCCGCCCAGGTCGGCGCGACGGTCCGGCCGCGAGCATGGGGCGAGCTGCCGGCCGTGGTCATCTCCGCGGGAGGCCAGCCGGCGGAGGTGACCGAACACGCCAGGCGCCTTGCCGCGCTGTCGACCCGTGGCCGCCTGGTGATCGCGGCCACGACGGAGCACTACGTCCAGAACGCCCAGCCGGACCTCGTCCTCGACGCCGTCCACGAGGTCATCGCCGCCCACGGGCAGAGGTGACCGCCGGTCACGGGCCGGGGCCACCGCCAGCCGGCGTCCATGTCCAGCCGGCGTCCGACCGCGTGGTGACGCTGCCGGACCACCACGTTCTCAGGGGTTCGAGATCACCTCGTGGAGCTTGGCGGCGAACTCCTCGGGCTGGGCGCCGAAGCCCCCGTGGTCGCCGGGGAAGACCGCCGGCCGCGTCCCCAGCCGCTCGGCCACGGCGAAGGAGGCCCGGTACGGCGGCTCTCCTGCCGAGGCGCCGCCCACCGCCAGGACGACGCGTGTCGAGCACGCCTGGAGCGCGGCGATGTCCGGGGCGTACCCGGCGAACGGCGGCACCTCGTAGCCGATGAAGAACTGCATGTTCCGCTCCATGCGCGTCATCATCCCCATCGTCTCCGGGTCCGGCTCCTCCGTCGTCTCCGGGACCAACTCCTCCCGCGGTGCCTGCGCGGCGGCGTCCCCCTGCGGGGCCTGGGAGAGCGCGTCCCCCTGCGCCGGCTCGTCGCCGTCGCCCTGCCCGTCGCCGCCCATCCCCATCCCGGTGGCGAAGACCTGCATCGCCGGCCCGGCGCCCTCCTTGAGGAAGGTGTCCTCCACGTCCTGGATGACGGCGTGCCAGTGGTCGCGGTCGGGCAGCAGGCCGAGGACGGGAGGTTCGTGGGCGACCAGGGCGCGCACCTGCTCGGGGTGGCGGGCGGCCAGTTCCAGGCCGATGACCGCGCCGGAGCTGTTGCCGAAGACATACGCGGGCTCGTCCGCCGTGACGCCCACCGCCGCCAGCAGGCGGTGGGCGTCGTCGCCGTGGACCTCGATGCTCTGCCGCTCCGGTGCCCCGGCCAGGGGGCTGCGCGAGTTGCCGCGCCGGTCGTAGGTCACCACCGTGTACCGGCCGGCGAGCCGCTCGGCGAGGCCGGCGTATCCGGCGGCGTCATAGATCCCGCCGCAGATCAGCAGCAGGACGGGACCGGAGCCGCGGACCTCGTAGTACAGCTCCGCGCCGGGCACCTTCAGGATGTCCGTCTTCGTGGGTTCCATGCTCGTTCCCCCTGGGGTTGTCGTCTGTCTCGGTTCGGCCGGTCGCAGCAGAGTCGGAGCCACGGCCACGTCCTCGACATCCCACCCAGAAGATTTCCGGAAATATCCGCTTCTGTCCTCAGCCCCTGGTGAGGACCGGGGGGCCGCGCCCGGGTCGGTCCACCCGGCGGAGCGTGGACTGACCCGGGCGCTCGATATTCGAGGGTGAGGGTTCCAACCCTTCAGCCTCTCGCGCGCGTTGGTAACGGGCGAGAGGGGATCACATTGAACCGCTACGACGGCTTCCACGAGTTCGTGCACGCCCGCCAGCAGTCGCTGATGCGGACCGCGTACCTGCTCACGGGAGACGCCCACCTTGCGGAGGACCTGCTGCAGAGCGTTCTCATCAAGGTCGCCGGGCACTGGCCGAAGCTCTTACGGCACGGCAATCCCGAGGCGTACACCCGCAGGGCGCTGGTGAACCAGCACATCTCCTGGCGGCGCCGTACCACGAGAGAACTGCCGAGCGCCGACCCGCCCGAGCGCGGGCACTCCCACGACGACTCCACGGTGAACCGGATCGTCCTACGCCAGGCCCTGGGCCGCCTGACCCCCAGGCAACGCGCTGTGATCGTCCTGCGCTTCTACGAGGACCGTACCGAGCGCGAGACCGCCGACCTGCTGGGCTGCTCACTCGGCACGGTCAAGAGCCAGACCCACCACGCGCTGGGCCGCCTGCGCGCGCTCGCGCCCGAGCTGACCCACCTGCTCGCCGAGATCGAAATCCAGGGGGCGGACCGATGACCGGGCTGCACGACGCACTGACCGACATCGCGGGTGAGGCCCCGGCCGTGGACCTGGCCGACCGCGCGATCGCAGGCGACAGGCGCAGACGGCGGACCGGCGTGGCGCTGGCCGCAGTCGCCGTGGTCGCCGTGACCGCGCTCGGTGCGGCGGCGGGCACCGGCCTGCTGCCGGGCCGGCACGACAACGTCATCGCCGCCACGCCGAAGGAATCTTCTCCCTCTCGGGGCGACGGCGCACTCGCCGACCTGCCGCCACGGGGGGTGGGGCCGCTGAGTCACGCCTACAAGACCTTCTGCCACGTCGCTCGCGGCGTGCCCGAGGACTGCCGCAACGGCGAGTGGCGGGTGGTCACCCGCGACGGTAAGACCTACCACGTGCCCCAGGCGCTCGGCATGGCCGGCGCGCTGAACTTCGTCCCGTTGGCGATCACCAGGGACGGCCGCATGATGGCCTACTACAGCCGTGAGGAGCAGACATTCAAGGTCCGCGATCTGGAGAGCGGCAAGGAGCTGACGGCTCCCGTCACGGTGGCGGAGCGGCGACTACGTCCGCGGGCGTCCCTGGTGCTGTCCGACGACGGACGTCACCTGGCGTTCACCGCCTACCCGGCGGGGAAGGAGCCCGGCCTGCTCATCGACATGCGTGCCGGGACGACCACCCCCCTCCCGAGCGGGTGGGCTCCGACGAGCGTCGCCGACGGCGGTGATCCCGTGACGATGGTCAGCTACCCGCCGAAGGGAAAGGCATGGCTGATGCCCCGGCCGGGTGGAGGCTCTCCCGTCACACTCGACGAGACGTACACAAGATTCAGCGCACTCGCCCCCGACGGCAGGAGCATCGCCGCCCTCGGCATGGAGAAGGTCAAGGGCGGTGGCATGCACATGGACGGCACCCTGGCCGTCCTCGACGCCACGACCGGCCGGACCAGCAGGAAGGTCACGGTGCGCGGCCTGCCGAAGGACACGGTCCTGCTCACCCTCGGAGCCTGGCCGAACCGCACCGAGGTCACGCTCGCCACCCTCCCGTCAGGTCGCATCTGGGAGAACCGCCAGATCACCTACGCGGTGAACGTCGCGACCGGCCAGGCCCGGATGCTGGGCGTCTATCCGGGCCAGCACCCGTTCCAACTGGTCATCCCAGGGGCGGGGTTCGCCGGCTGAGGGTACGGCTCGCACCGGGACGCGGGCCGTACCACCGCGATGCGGCTCTCCGGAAGGAGGGGCACTGCCCGGCCTCGGGGGCGCCACCTGCCGACGCGAAGATCAGCCGGATGAGCCGGGCCCGGACCAGATCGTGGTTCTGATGAAGTCACGGTGAGATCCCCAGCGACCGGCGAGGTTGTTGCCAAGGGCGAGCCCACGGCCACCCGTGGCGTCAGGAGAGATCGCGGGGTGATGAAGCCTCGGCGGGGTGTGCCGTCATGGTGCCGGCATGGTCGCGGGCAGTCGGCTACACAAGCTGAGGTGCCGCCGCCATGCGGGGATGGGGAGCGAGTTCGTCATCCTGGACTTTGCGGACGACCTAGTACTCCAGCCGCGCATCGGGAGGTGAACTGAGATTACGGCGGGAGGTACGGCTGCGCGCCCGCGTCTGCCTCGAGGGACTGTTGTCCGGCATCGAACGCAAGACCGGGGTGGGCCTGGCGCAGGAGCGTGCCGCCCGGAAGTACGGGGAGTCCTTCACCACGAGCAACACCGTGCTGGTCGGGGACACGCCGAACGACGTCCTCGCCGGTCACCTGGGCGGGGCGCGGGTGGTGGCCGTCGCCACCGGTTCCAGCGATGTCCAGGCCCTGAAGGAGGCCGGTGCCGATCTGGTGCTGGAGGATCTCACCGACACGGACGCCGTCGTGCGGGCCGTACTCGTCGTGGCGGATCGGTAGGGCGGGTCCGGAGATCCGCGGATCTCGGCCCCGAACGGGCTGGCGGTGAGCCGCCCATCGCCTGCGGCGAAAAAAATTTGTGAGGCCTGTCGAAAAAGCCGTCTACCGATCGACGCGTAAGCAGAGGCACGTCAGGCCCGGCCGCACGGCGGGGTCCGGAACCGGAGTCGAAGGAAGATCACCATGAACAAGGTCATTTCGAAGGATGGCACCACCATCGTGTTCGACCGGATGGGGGAGGGGCCGGCGGTCATCCTGATCGGTGGCGGCCCCACCGACCGGACGGCGAACGCCCCGCTGGCCGAATTGCTGGCCAAGGACTTCACCGTGTTCAACTACGACCGGCGGGGCCGTGGCGACAGCGGCGACACCCTGCCCTACGCCGTCGACCGCGAGTATGAGGACATCGAGGCCCTCATCGCCGAGGCCGGCGGATCGGCTCTGGTGTACGGCACTTCCGGTGGCGGGATCATCGCCCTGGAGGCGGCGGCGCGTGGGCTGGCCATCACCCGGCTGGCGGTCTGGGAGACGCCCTACATCGTCGACGACAGCCGTCCGGCCGTGCCGGCGGACTACAGAGACCGGCTGGTCGAGCTCCTGGCCGACGGTCGCCGGGGCGACATGCTGGAGCTGTTCTTCACCGACGCGGTGGGCATGCCCGCCGAGTTCGTCGCCCCGATGCGCGATCTGCCGTTCTGGTCGTCGATGGAGGCGCTGGCACACACGCTCATCTACGACGCCACCATCACCGGTGACTTCTCCCTGCCCACCGAGCGGCTGACCGCGGTCGCGATGCCCACGCTCGTGATCGACGGCGGCACGACCCCGTGGATGAGCAACGCCGCCGAGGCGGTCGCCGCCGCGCTTCCCGACGCGCGGCGCCGCACGCTGGAGGGCCAGCCCCACAACGTGGACCCGGCCGCCATCGCCCCCGCGCTGGCGGAGTTCTTCACGGCCTGAACCGGCCCGCGCCCGGCCCGCGCCCGGCCCGCACGGGGACAGACGGCGACCCGTACGGTCGGGTGCATGAGCATCGGAGACCGGAGAGGCCGCGCCGCCGGGAGGGGCGCTCGCCGCATGGGCCGGAGGGGCGCTCGTCGTACGGGCCGGTGGCGCTGGAGCGGGGAGGGGCCAGGGCGGACGGCCTGGACGCGCGGATGGGTCCTCGCGTCGATCGCCGTGCTGGTGGCCGGGCTGCTGGCGTTCCCCGCCGCCGTGCCCAACACCGTGGGCAATCTCGGCAGCCTGCTGGAGACCTTCCTCCCCTGGGGCGGCCTGGCCGTTCCCGTGCTGCTGGGCGTGGCGCTGCTGCGCCGCTCGGCCACCGCGACGGTGGCCCTGGTGCTGCCCGCCGCGGTCTGGGCCGCCGTCTTCGGCGGGCGGTTGCTGCCCGCCGACCCCGGGGCGGCTCACGACCTGACAGCGCTCCAGCACAACGTCAGCGACGAGAACTCCGATCCCGGGGGAACCGCGCGAGTCCTGGCCCGAGCGGGGGCCGACCTCATCGCGCTGGAGGAGCTGACGCCTGACGCCCTGCCCGTCTACGAGGCCGTCCTCGCATCCGGCCATCCCCATCACGTGGTCGTGGGCACCGTCGGGCTCTGGTCCAGGTATCCCCTTACCGGCTCCCGGCCGGTGGACATCAGGCCGGTGGGCGTCGGGGGCGACTGGAGCCGCGGGTTGCGCTCCACCGCGCGGACGCCGCTCGGCGACATCGCCGTGTACGTCGCTCACCTGCCCTCGGTCCGTATCCGGCTGCGCGACGGCTTCAGCTCCGGCTGGAGGGATGAGAGCGCCGTGGCACTGGGCGCGGCCATCGCCGCGGAGGAACTGGACAGGGTCGTCCTGCTGGGCGACTTCAACAGCACCCTCGACGACCGTGGTCTGGCCCCGGTGACCTCCCGGATGACCCCGGCGGACGGGGGTTTCGGGTTCAGCTGGCCCGCTGCTCTCCCCCTCGCCCGGATCGACCACATCATGACCCGTGCGGGGACTCCCGTCGCCACCTGGACCCTGCCCGTCACCGGCAGCGACCACCTGCCGATCGCGGCCCGCGTCAAGCTCTGATGTTCACCGGACGTCCACGGGCGGCCGGGGCCCGCGGCCGTCTCGCGCCTTCCCGGCGGGCCGGGGCCGGTTGTCACGGCTCATACGTCGACGAGACGGGTCAGCTCCGGGAGGACTGTGCCGAGTGGGGCGTCGATGGCGAGGGTCGCGTATCTGTCGCCGCGGGTGGGGCCCTGGTTGACGATCGCCACGGGGATGCCGAGCTTCGCGGCGTGCAGGACGAACCGGCGGCCCGACAGCACCGTCAGCGACGACCCGAGGACCAGGAGCAGGCGTGCTCCCTCCACGAGGGCGAAGCACTCACGCACGCGCCCAGCAGGGACGGTCTCCCCGAAGAAGACGACGTCGGGCTTCAACACCCCTCCGTCACAGGCCCGGCATCCGACCACCTGGAACCCGTCGGCCTCCGCGTCGCCCAGCTCGACGTCGCCGTCCGGGTTGACCACGGTGGCACGCGCGCCGAACTGGGGATTCGCCTCTGTCAGTCGACGGTCCAGCTCCTCCCGCGGGCTCGAATCGCCACAGTCCAGGCAGACCACGTGGTGCAGGCTGCCGTGCAGCTCGATGACCGCCCGGGCGCCGCCCGCCTGGTGCAGGCCGTCGACGTTCTGCGTCACGACGCCGGCCACCAGGCCCCGCCGCTGGAGGCGCGCGACCGCGTGGTGGCCGCTGTTCGGCGCCGCCCGGGTCATCGCCCGCCACCCGACATAGCTACGGGCCCAGTAGCGCCGCCTGGCCGCCGCGTCGCCGACGAACGCCTGGTAGGTCATCGGAGTGTGCCGCTTCAACGAGCCGCTCGGCCCCCGGTAGTCGGGGATCCCGGACTCCGTCGATATCCCGGCCCCGCTCAGCACCACGACATCGCCCGCGGCCAGCAGCTCGGCCAGCATGTTCGTACCCTCGCTCACCCCTCCATGCTGCCCCACCACGCGCCGAGCCGTCTCAGGTCCGTCAGCGACCTGCCCGGTCGGCGTAGCGGCGCAGCAGGGTCGCGGCTCCGGCCAGGTCGTCGGAGGCCGCGGCGCAGGCGGCGACGTGGGCGTTCAGGGTCTCCCGCAGCCACTGCGGGGCGGCGCCGGCTCCGTCCAGCCTGGCTTCGATCTCCCGTAGGCGTTGGGCGCATTCGGTGAGCACGCGGGCATCGGACCGCAGGACCTCCGCGTGGGCGGCGATCGCCTGGGGGACGGCGGCCATCCGGATGCTCCTTCGGTCAGTCGGCCAGTCGGTCGGGGAGGCCGGTCAGGTGGTCAGGTGGTCGTCGTTCAGGTGGTCCGCGCCGGGACGCCGGGTCAGGTGGTCGACACCGGGACGCCGGCGGCGCGGAGCGTCTGGTGGGCGGTGGTGGACAGGCACAGCAGGGGACGGGCGCCGTCGAGGCCCAGGTCGCGCAGGTGCCGCGCCAGGGGATGGGCCGTCCGCCCGGCCGCCAGCCGTGCCCGCGGCGCGGGATGCGCCCGTCCCCGGCCCCGCGTCTCGACGCACGACCGCAGCGTGGTGCCCCCGTGGCGTGAGTAGCCGACCAGGTCACGGCCCTCGATCGGGACTCCAGGACCGAGGGGCCCCCGGAGGGTGAGGAGCCTGTCGTCCGGGCCGCCGACCACGACACGGGCGGAGCGCGCGGTGAGCCGGATGTCCAGGGGGGCGACGGACGGCCGGCGGCCCCAGATCTCCGGGGCCACGGCCGACACGGTGTCGGTGTCGACCACGGAGGCGACGGAGCAGCTGCCGGAGTGCCGGCGGTCCGCCCTCCGGAGCAGATCGGGCCAGACCCGGAACGGCTGCGGCCGCCACGGATCGTGCACGATGATCCCGAGGTCGACCTCGCGGTAGCCCCCCAGGCTGGTCCGCCGGTCCCAGGAGGCGTGGAGGGCGACGAGGGCACGCCCCGCGATCCGGACGGCGGGCCCGAGCCCGGTCTCCTCCAGCAGGGCCGCCGCCACGCCCGGGTCGGCGGCGAAGTAGGCGGTGAGGGCGGAGCCGTCCTGGCACCTGACCGGCAGTTCGAGCGCTCCCCGCGAGGTCGTCGCCGGATAGGTCGGCACGGTCAGGAAGGGGAAGCCCTCGGGGTGGGGGACGCGGTCGAACAGCAGGTAGGTCTGTGAGCGGGTGACCGGCCCCCGGTACGGCGTGAGCCGGTGGTCGATCCGGTCGCGGGCCTCGGGCAGGTCGTTGGCGATGTTGGCGGTGTAGTGCTCGATGCTGTGGCAGATCGGGAACAGGTGGGTCGAGTCGAAATAGTCCACCACGTACCAGTCGGGATGCAGGTCGAAGCAGTTGCCCGCGCCCTGCCCGTCCAGGGTGGGGATGATGTCGTGCTGGTTGGTGACGCTGGCGATCCAGGTCCGCGGGTCCGCGGGCCTCTTGAAGTCGACCGGCGATCCGACGGCCACGGCGTGGGTGACGGTGTAGCGGGCGCAGAATCCGGTGTCCTGCACCAGGTTCATGATCGCGGCACCGCCGGCGCTGTGCCCGATCAGGGCGATCTCGGCCCCCGGCGGGATGCCGAAGTCGTCGATGGCTTTGATCAGTGCGCGGCTGTAGGGGCCGCTGTCCAGTACGGCGCTGCTGAAGGCGCCGAGCAGATCCTGCGGGGAGTCGTTGTCGGGCCGGCCGGGTCTCATGCCGGGCACCTGGACGACATGGCGCACCACGCCGTCCGGGCCCGCCACGCTCTGGATGAGCATCCGCCCGGTCGTGCCGACGACGCCGATGTTGGCGAGGAAGTCGAGCAGCGAGCCCCGCGATCCCAGCCGCGCGGTCTCTGCGGGGTCCGGCTCCAGGCGGCGTGCGGCTCCGTCTCCCGTGTCGAGGACCGCTATGGCCCGGTTGCTCAGGCCGGTGATCGGATCGGCGCTGGCGTATCCCTTCCCGGTCGCGATCAGCCACGCGGCGGTGTCGTTGAGCGGGTTCTCGTCCAGCAGGGCCCGCAGGGCGAGAACCTCGCCGAAGATCGGGGCGAGCTCGCTGAGGGTGCGTACGGCGCCGCGGTCCTTCAGCAGGGCGCGCAGTGCCCGGACCGACTCGATGTCGCGGTCGGCGCCGACCGCTCCGATGAGCCTGCTCAGCAGCGGGTCGTCGAGCAGCTCCGGGTGGTTCAGGGTCACGGCGGTGATCCGCAGCCGCAGCGAGGTCGCCAGGATGAGGACGGCCAGGCTCTCGGCGCCCGCCATGCCGCCCAGCTTGGCCGCGAGAGCGCCCAACCGGCCGCCGGCGACCGCGTATCCGAGCCCGCCGCGGTCCGTCACCGCACGGAGCAGGGCACGCTGTGCCCGGTATCCCTCCGCCGGGGCGCGCGGCAGGGCGCCGAGCACGGCGCCGTCGGTGAGCGCCGCGGTGGCGTGGACGGACGCCTCCTGGACCGCCGACCCGATGTCGGCCAGCTCGCGGGCCGCGGCACGCAGCAGCTCCGCGACCGCGGCCGGGGCACTTTCGGCCAGGGCGCCCTCGGCTGCGGCACCTCCGGCCGGGGCGTCTCCGGCCGGGGGGCCCTCGGGTCGGGCACCTTTCACCGCGCCGCCTGCCAGGTCAGGCTCACCGGACGCGGGCGCGGGTCTTCGGGGACGTTGCGGTGGAGCACGTCCGACAGCGTCCGCGTGGTGGCGATGATCTTCATCCCGGCCGGGGAGAAGGTCGCGGCGTTGAACACCCGCGAGGCCAGCAGTGGATTGGTCAACGCCTGCGAGAAGGCGTCAATTGCGATGATCTTTGTGAGGAGCGGCGGCAGCATGGCCTCCGGGGCCCCCGGCTCCTCGGCGAACAGGCCGACGTACAGGTCCAGGTCGTCGACGCTCCGGTAGAGCTCGCGCAGTGCCTCGCTCACCCTCGGGTCACCGGAGACCTGATCGAAGCGGCGCACGCGGGGGAAGCGGCAGTGCTCGCGGTAGCCGTTGTAGGGGGCCAGCTTCAGTGCGCGCGAGTCGGCGATGCTGGCCACGTCGACCTCCCGCAGGACGGGGTCGGTGTTGAACAGGCCGATACGGCCGGCGCGCTGCCGAGAGGCGTCCTCGAAGAGCCGGCCCAGACCCGGCCCGGGGATGAGCGCTCCACCGATCATGGTCTCCGCCATCGGGAGCTCCCGGCCGCCCACGGACAGGGTGGAGGGGATCAGGCTGTGCCAGCGGTATACCAGGTTGAACTCCGCCGAGGCCCAGTTCTGCCGGTGCCAGGGCGCGTGGGCCAGCATGGCCGACAGCCGTGGGTCCAGGGTGAAGCGGAAGTGATACGGGGTGATGTGGTTGATGTATTCCTCCACCACCAGCTTGATGAGGAGGACGATGAGGATGTTGCGCGCCGTCTGGAACAGGCGCTCGTCGTCCCAGCGCGGATGGTGCCCGGCCAGCAGGCGTGCCACCCTGTTGTGCTCGCGCAGGAAAAGCACCGTGAGCATGGTGAAGCCGAGCTGGATGTTGCCCCGGTCGCTGCCCGTCGCGAACAGGGTGTCGCGCTGCGCATCGGTGAGCTCCGCGAAACGGATCGCACCGAGGGCGGAGAACTCGGATTTGATCTTGCCGTGCTCGCAGAGGTGGGGAGGGAACTCCGCGCCGTTGATGAGCTGGCTCTTGAGCAGTCCGCCGTCGAACGTCCGCAGGGCGGCGGTCGCCGTGTCGTCGAGCCCGTAGAGCTGGTTCAGGTCGATGTGGTGGTTGGAGCTGTTCTTGCGCGGATCTCTGGGGACGTGGGTGTCGCCGCGGAGGAACCCGTCGGTGAACCACTGGGCGAAGTAGGCGAACAGCACGGTGGACCGGGGACACGGGATCATGGTGTCGCCGCGGGTGAACAGGTCGGCGGCCCGCTCGGGGGTGGGCCGGCCGCTCCCGTCTCCCGCGGCCGGTGGCATGTGGCGCCCGTTGAACGTCCGGTCGGTCAGTGAGGCCCACGAGGTGTAGTCGGCCATGGTGCTCAGCGGCTCGGGCCGGGGCGGCATCTCGCGGATCGCGTGGTCGATCAGCGAGGCGTTGAGGCGTCGCCGTACGGGCTGGACGCGCTGGGCGAGGTCCCAGAGCGGACGCCCGTTGGTCAGCGCCAGGAACCTCAGCCGGTTGGCGGCGCCGTCGGTCGCGATGCTCCGCGCGCTCACTCTGGTGGGCTTCACCGTCACGCCCCCTTCCCCACCGGGCCGAGCCCCAGGACGTATCGGTCAGGGAAGATCCCGTGGGCGCGGACGATCACCCCGTCCGGCGGTGGGAGCGTGTGCAGACCGGGGCGGCGGAGCAGGCGGCGTACGGTTTCGCAGATGACGGCCCGGGCGGGATGCACGCCGAGGCACGCGTGGTGGCCGTGGCCGAAGTAGAGCCGGAGGTGCTCCGGCCGGTCGAGGCGGAAGTCGTCGGGCTCCTCCACCACGTCCGGGTCGAACATGGCCGAGGCCGGCGCGGCGAGCACGAACGTCCCCGCGGGGATGACCGTCCGGCGCGGGGTGCCGGCGGCCAGGACGTAGTCGCGCTCGCACAGCCGGGGGAGCAGTTTGAAGAACGGGCTGAACCGCAGCGCCTCCCAGACGTAGCGGTCGAAACGGGAGGGGTCGGGGTCGGCGGCGGCCTCGACGGCCTCCGCCCGCACCTGCGGGCGGAGCATGATCTGCTCCACCGCCTCCACCATGGCCCCCGGCCCGCTCTCCACGGATCCGAGGGGCAGCCCCGCCATGTTGATCAGCAGCCGCTCGTCGCCGACGCCGACCTCGGCCGGGAGGGCGGTGCGGAGCAGGCGTGTGAAGACGTCGTCCGGCAGTGGTCCCCGCCCCGCCGCCAGGGCGGCCCGGCGCTCGGCGAGCAGGCCGCGCAGGTAGCCCATCATCTCCTCGCCCGCGCGGACCGACTCGGCCTGGACCGCCGGGTCGCCCTGGAAGTTGGCGAAGCCGTCGGCGACGATGGCCCTCGTCCACCGTGACAGGGTCTCCGGAGTGGGCCCGGGGAAGCCGAAGTAATCTCCGCACACGCGGAGGGCGACGTGCCGGAACAGCTCGCCGACGGCCTCGATCCGTCCGCGCCGCGCCGCGGCGTCCAACGCCTCGTCCGCGACCCGTCCCACCAGTCCGCGCAGGTCCGCAACGTCCTGCGGGGCGAGCATGACCTGCATCAGCCCCTTTTCCCGCCAGTTCATCGGTGTCGCGTCCCTGCCGAGCATGAACGGCCCGCCCAGGGCCGCGTCCAGGCGCGGGCCGAAGGCCCTGACGGTGAAGGTCTCCTCCCGGGAGAGCACTTCGACGACATCGGCGAACCGGGTCACGACGGTGAACGCCGGCGTGATGAAGACCGGCCGCTGTTCGCGGAGCTCCGCGAACAGCGCGCGCCAGTCGGTGCGCATCCACCCCTGGACGAGGGCGGAGGCGGACCTCGGATCGCGCGCCACGGCCGCGTCGTATCTCGCCAGATGGTCGCCCGTTCTCTCCAGGTGGTCGCCCGCAGCCGACTGATCGACAGCACCCATGCCGTAGGACCCTCCGTCTCACGCGTGAACCGACCGCCGAAGCCGTGGCGGATGGAGAGCGTCACTTTCCGTAGCCATGACTCAGGTGGGCGTCACATTACCTCAGGATGGCTACCGAATGCATTGTTTTGACTCCCGTACGTAATCAAGACGTCACTTCCCGGCAAGTCCCGCCGCCCCGCCGTCCGGCCGTTGAATGGGTGGCCGGACCGTGCGCAGGCGGTCTCCGCCGCCGCGAGGGGGGCCGGCCGGTCTCCGCCGGCCGCGAGGAGACCGCCAGGAGAAGCGCCAGGAGACCGCCAGGAGAAGGAGGTAGCGTGACCACGTCGGCCTTCCCGCCGGGTCAGCCGGAGTCAGGTGCGGCCGAGACGGTGCCGGAGTCAGGCGCGGCCGAGACGGTGGCGGTCACGGCCGGGCGCCGCGCCGTCTATCTGGTCGCCCTCGTCATACTGCCGGTGCTGGCCCTGGCGGTCGCGGTCCCCGCCGTCTGGGGGTGGGGGATCGGTCCCCGCGACGCGGTCATCGCCGTCGTCATGTATCTGGTCAGCGTTTTCGGGATCGCCGTCGGCTACCACCGGCACTTCACCCATCGCGCCTTCAGGTGCCGCAGGCCGCTGCGGATCGCGCTCATGCTGGCCGGTGGGATGGCGCTCGAAGGCCCCGTCACGCTGTGGACGGCCGAGCACCGCCGCCACCACAAGTACGCCGACCGGCCCGGCGACCCGCACTCGCCGTGGCGCTACGGCGACAGCGGCCTGGCCCTGCTGCGCGGCATGGCGCACGCCCACGTCGGCTGGTTCTACACCGCGCGCCGCCGCTCCAGCCGGCAGCACTGGGTGCCGGACCTGATGGCCGATCCCGACGTCCGGCGCTTCGACTCCGCCTATCCCGCCGTCGCGGTGCTGTCGTTCCTGCTGCCCGCCGCGGTCGGAGGGTTGTGGGCGATGTCGTGGAGCGGCATGTGGACCGCCCTCTTCTGGGGCGGGCTGGTCCGCTACGCCGTGGTGCACCACGTGACCTGGTCGGTGAACTCCATCGCCCACACCTTCGGCGAACGCCCCTTCCGGAGCAGGGACCGCTCCTCCAACGTCCGGTGGGTGGCGCTGCTGACCCTCGGCGAGGGCTGGCACAACTGGCACCACGTCGACCCCGCCTGCGCCCGCCACGGGGTGCTCCGAGGCCAGCTGGACCCGAGCGCCCGCTTGATCCGCTGGTTCGAACGGGCAGGCTGGGCGTACGGCGTGCGCTGGCCGGACGCCGCACGCCTGACCGCCCGCCGCGCCGGGGCGGGGGCGGGCGCCGCCCCGGCGGAACCGGCGGAGCGGCGCCCCGGAGAGGCTCACCCGTGACAGACCGGTGAGGCTCGCATGACGCGGGCTGGAGGCCCGCCTGAGGCAACCGGGTAAGCCTCACCCGTGACCGCCCGGTGAGGCCCGTCCGGGCCGGGCAGGAGGCTATCCCCGCACCCCCGCCACCTCCTCCTCCCCGCTGACCTCGTCGTCATCGGTGACCAGCGCGCCGCTGAACTGCGCCGCGTACAGCCGGTGGTAGGCGCCCCGGGCGGCGAGCAGCTCGTCGTGGGTGCCGTGCTCGACGATGCGGCCGGCGTCCATCACCAGGATCAGGTCGGCGTCGCGGATGGTGGACAGCCGGTGGGCGATGACGAAACTGGTGCGGTCGGAGCGGAGCGCGGCCATCGCGTGCTGGACCAGGACCTCGGTCCGGGTGTCGACCGAGCTGGTGGCCTCGTCGAGGATGAGCAGGGACGGGTCGGAGAGGAAGGCGCGGGCGATGGTCAGCAGCTGCTTCTCTCCGGCGCTGACGTTGCCGCCCTCCTCGTCGATGACGGTGTCGTAGCCGTCGGGCAGGGTGCGGACGAAGCGGTCGACGAACGTGGCCCGCGCGGCGGCCTGGATCTCCTCCTCGGTGGCCCGGGGGTTGCCGTAGGCGATGTTCTCGCGGATGGTGCCGCCGAACAGCCAGGTGTCCTGGAGCACCATGCCGATGTGCGAGCGCAGGTCCTCACGGCGCATCGCGGTGACGTCGACGCCGTCGAGGGTGATCCGGCCGGAGTCCAGCTCGTAGAAGCGCAGGATCAGGTTGACGAGGGTGGTCTTCCCCGCGCCGGTCGGGCCGACGATCGCGACCGTGTGCCCGGGCTCGGCCACCAGCGACAGATCCTCGATGAGAGGCTGCTCCGGCTCGTAGCGGAAGGACACGTGCTCGAACTCGACGCGGCCCCGCCGGGAGGCGGGCGGCACCGGCTCGGCGGGGTCCGGGTCCTGCTCCTCGGCGTCCAGCAGCTCGAAGACCCGCTCGGCCGAGGCCACCCCCGACTGCAGCAGGTTGGCCATCGAGGCGACCCGGGTCAGCGGCTGGGTGAACTGCTGCGAATACTGGACGAACGCCTGGACGTCGCCCAGGCTCATCGTCCCGGTGGCGACCCGTATGCTCCCGACGACGGCGATGGCGACGTAGTTGAGGTTCCCGATGAACGTCATCGTCGGCATGATGATCCCGGAGATGAACTGGGCGCCGAAACTGGCCTTGAACAGCTCCTCGTTCCGGTCCTGGAACGCCTGCTCGACCTCCGGCCGGCGGCCGAACACCTTCACCAGCTCGTGGCCGGTGAACGCCTCCTCGATGTGGGCGTTCAGGGTGCCGGTGTGGGTCCACTGCGCGACGAACAGCTTCTGCGAGCGTTTCGCGACCTGCTTGGTGACGATCATCGACAGCGGGATGGTCACCAGGGCGATCAGCGCGAGCAGCGGCGATATCACGAACATCATCGCCAGCACGCCGATCACGGTCAGCAGCGAGGTCAGCAGCTGGCTCATCGTCTGCTGCAGGGTCTGGGACACGTTGTCGATGTCGTTGGTGACCCGGCTGAGCAGCTCGCCGCGCGGCTGGCCGTCGAAGAACCGCAGGGGGAGCCGGTTCAGCTTGTCCTCGACGTCGGACCGGAGCCGGTACACGGTGCGCTGGACCACGTCGTTGAGGATGTACCCCTGGAGCCAGGCGAAGATCGACGTCGCGACGTAGAGCACCAGCGCCCACATCACGAGCGTGCCCAGTGCGCCGAAGTCGACTCCGCGGCCGGGCACGACGTCCATCCGCGAGAGCATGTCCGCGAAGCTGTCGTCGCCCGCCGCGCGGGCGGCCGCGACCGCCTGTTCCTTGGTGATCCCGGAGGGCAGCTGCTTGCCGATCACGCCGTCGAAGATCATGTCTGTCGCCCAGCCGAGGAGCCTCGGCCCGATGACGGAGAGCACCACGCCGATCACGGCGAGGACGAGCACCACCGTGATCCTCGCGCGCTCGGGCGCCAGGCGCCGCATCAGCCGCCGCGTGGACGGCCAGAAGCTCATCGACTTCTCCACGAGCATCCCGGCCCCGGCGAAGGGGCCCCGCCCGAAGAGGCCGCCACCCGCCGGCGGGCGTGGCGTGGTCGTCATGGGCCGGTCGCTCATGCTGCGCTCCCCGCGGCTAGTTGGGACTCGACGATCTCGATGTATGTCGGGCAGGATTCCAGCAGCTCGTCGTGGGTCCCCATGCCGACGATCACGCCGTCGTCGAGCACGATGATCTGGTCGGCGCCGGCGATGGTGGAGACCCGCTGGGCGACGATGACGACGGCGGACTGGGCGGTGTAGGGGCGCAGGGCGGCGCGCAGCCGGGCGTCGGTGGCCAGGTCGAGAGCCGAGAACGAGTCGTCGAACAGGTAGATCTCGGGCTTGTTGACCAGCGCCCGGGCGATGGAGAGCCGCTGCCGCTGGCCACCGGAGACATTCGTGCCGCCCTGTGTGATGGGCGCGTCGAGGCCCCCGGGCATCGCCTCGACGAAGTCGCGGGCCTGGGCGACCTCCAGCGCCTGCCACAGCTCCTCGTCACCGGCGTCCGGGTTGCCGTAACGCAGGTTGCTCGCGACGGTCCCGGTGAACAGGTACGGCTTCTGCGGCACCAGGCCGATGCGCGTCCAGAGCATCTGGGGGTCGAGGTCGCGGACGTCGACGCCGTCGACCGACACCGTGCCGGAGGTGGCGTCGAACAGTCTGGGCACCAGGGAGACCAACGTCGTCTTGCCGGCTCCGGTGCTGCCGACGACGGCGGTGGTCTGCCCGGCGGAGACGCGGAAGGAGATGCCGGACAGCACCGGAGCCGCCGCGCCCGGGTAGCGGAACTCGACGTCCCGCAGCTCCAGCTCGGCACGGCCGTGCACCTGCCGTACGGGATCGTCGGGCGGGCGCACCGACGACTCGGTGCCGAGCACCTCGCCGATGCGCTCGGCGCAGACCGCGGCGCGCGGGATCATCATCGAGATGAAGGTGGCCATCATCATCGAGGTGAGGATCTGGATCAGATACATGAGGAAGGCGGTGAGGGCGCCGACCTGCATCTCGCCGCTGTCCACGCGGCCGGCGCCGAACCAGAGCACGGCGACGGCGGAGACGTTGAGGATCAGCAGCACGACGGGGAAGATGAGGTTCATCAGCTGCCCGGCGCGCAGCGCGGTCGCGGTCAGCGCGTCGTTCGCCCCGGCGAACCGGAGCGTCTCCTCGCCTTCCCGGACGAAGGCGCGCACGACGCGGATGCCGGTCAGCTGCTCGCGCAGGACCTGGTTGACCCTGTCGATGCGCTCCTGCATCGCACGGAACTGGGGGACCATGCGAGAGATGATCAGTCCGATCGACACCAGCAGCACGGGGACGCAGACCGCCAGGAGCCAGGACAGGGTGAGGTCCTGACGCAGCGCCATGATGATGCCGCCGATGCCCGTGATCGGCGCGGAGACCAGCATCGTGCAGCCCATCACCACGAGCATCTGGACCTGCTGCACGTCGTTGGTGCTGCGGGTGATCAGCGAGGGCGCTCCGAACTGGGAGACCTCCCGGGTGGAGAACTCGCCCACCCGGTGGAAGACCGCTGAGCGGACGTCCCGGCCGAATCCCATCGCCGCGCGGGCGCCGTAGTAGACCGCCGCGATCGAGCAGACGATCTGGATCAGGGACACGAACAGCATCCAGCCGCCGGCGGACAGGATGTAGCCGGCGTCGCCGGTGGCGACGCCCTGGTCGATGATGTCGGCGTTCAGGCTGGGCAGGTACAGCGAGGCCATGGTGCCGACGATCTGCAGCACCACCACGGCGGTCAGCGTCGATGAGTAGGGCCTGAGATAGGTGCGTAGCAGCCGGCTCAGCATGAGTGGTGCCCTCCGCTTGGGGTGTCGGAGCTGTTGGAGGTCTCCGGACCGCCGGTGGCGTCCGGATCGGGTGCGTCGTGCTCCGGACGCAGGCGGATGCCGTCCAGCAGCATGGAGACGATCTCCGCCGGTGACAGCGGGTCGTCCTCGACGAATCTGGGATGGCTGCAGGCGACGGTCAGCAACTGCAGCCGGCGTACGGCCTCCTGCGGACCGCAGCGCAGCCGGTCGCGGCCGGGCTCGATCAGGTCGATGAGTGCCCGCCGGATGACGGTGTTCTGGCCGAGCCGGATCTGGCGGTTGCGGCCGGCCTCGACGGCACCCCCGCACCCCAGGGCGTCCAGCAGCCGGAAGACGCGCGTTGTGCGCTGCTGCAGGATCTCGACCGCCGCGACGAGCCGGGCCTCCAGGGGGGCCGCGCGGTCGATGGCCGCCAGGTCGCGCAGGAGCGGGTCGGGGTCGAAGGCGCTGGCCACGGCCGCGTCCACGAGCTCGTCCTTGGTGGCGAAGACCCGGAAGATCGTCCCCTCCGCGACGCCGGCCGCCTGCGCGATCTGCCGGGTGTTGACGTCGGGGCCGTGGGCGAGCACCAGCGACAGCGTGGAGGCGATGAGCGCGGCACGACGCTCGTCCGGCGGGAGCGGCGCGGCGCGCTGGGAATGGGACGTCATGATCACGCGGATGACCCTACACGGTGAGTGAGTGAGTTACTCACTCATAAGGGTGAGCAATCCGTTTACAGGGGTGGGAGGTCCGGCGCCCGCGGCGGTCCGGTCGCTCCGCCGCCGGTGGGCATCGAGGTCCGTCTGGAGGCTAGTATAAATTTGCAGTCGACTTCAAATTTGCACTACGTTCAGCAATGGGCGGGCGGGTGTGGAGCGCGGGACCCGCCCGCCGGGCGGGGTGCGTCCGGGGCGGTGACCCGCCGGGCAGGCCCCGGCGCCCGCCGTCCGGAAAGGATCAGGACACCATGACGCGGCACGTCTTCCGAGTGATCATTCGGGGCAAGTTCGACCGGTTGGGCGACGCCGACCGGGCCGTGCTCCTCGACCGCCTCGACCGGGCCGACGGTCGGGACATGACCGTGAGCCCTTTCAGCGAGGAGGGCACCTTCGTCTACGACGAGACCCTGAGCTGGTTCACGTTCCGCTGCCAGGTGTCCGCCGACGCGGCGGGCGGCGAGGCCGCGGCCCGGCAGGAGGCGATCGCCCTCCTCGAGGCCCACGGCTACGGGTTCAGGGATCCGCGCCCGGCGATGACGAACATGAGCACCATCCCCATCCGCAGGAAGGGCCGCCGGGCGAGCTGACCTTCCGGGCGGGGGCGGGCCCGCCGCGCCGGTCCGGCCGATCCCGCGCCGCACCGGCCTGGCCGATCCCGCGCCGCACCGGCCCGGGCGGGCCGTGCCGTATGGCGGGCCGTGCCGTACGGCGGGCCGGTTTGACCTGCGGGTCCGTTAAGCCGGCGGGTGCGCAGGGTATGGCCGCCTTACGGACAAGGAGGTGCTTCGATGGCGCTCATCGACCGGGAATGCGTCCGGCGGCTGCTGGAATCACCGGACCCCGACGCCGCCCTGGTGTTCGTCCGCGGCGACTGCCTGGTCCTGGAGAAGGGGGAGATCGACGATGACCACCGGGCGCTGATCATCGCGCGCCGCCGGGACGTGGAGGACTTCACCGCCGGCGATGTGGTCACCGACGAACAGCTCGACGTGCTGGCCGACCGGCTCGACAACGTCGCCCGGGACATAGGGGTCTGAGCGCCGGCGGCTCACTCGGGGCCGGGGAACCTCTCGGTGCGGGCGTCGTAGTGGGCGCGGGTGGTCTCGATCTCGTCGACGTGCTCCTCGGCCCATGAGACGAGGAAGCCGACGGTGTCGAGCAGCGTGCGACCCATGGGGGTGAGCGCGTAGTCGACGCGGGGCGGCATGACCGGATACATGGTCCGGGAGATGATGCCGTCGCGCTCCAGTCCGCGCAGGGTGACCGTCAGCATGCGCTGACTGATGCCGTCGATGTCGCGCTTGAGCTCGTTGAACCGCTTGGTCTGGTCGCTCAACTGGGAGATCACATACAGCGACCATTTGTCCCCGACGCGGTCCAGGATCTCGCGGGCCCGGCAGGCGGCCCTGGTGCGCTCCGGGGAGGCCGTGCTGTCCATGGTTCTCTCCAGGTAACTAAATGAGGTGAAAGTGCCTTCTTGTCACTTTTGGTGAAGTGTCACCAGGATAGAGGCGGTTCCCCTTCGGAACCGACCTATCAAAGGGAACCGCCTTACCCCAGGTAACCCAAGGAGACACGATGACGACCAAGGCTGTCGAGATCCCCGGCTACGTCGCCGGCACGTGGGCCATCGATCCGACCCACTCCGAGGTGAGCTTCGTCGTCCGGCATCTCATGATCAGCAAGGTGCGCGGGCGCTTCCTCGCCTTCGAGGGCCGGATCGTCACCGGCGGCGACCCGCTGGAGTCGAGCGTGACCGCGACCGTCGACCTGGCCTCGGTCGACACCGGCAACAAGCAGCGGGACGACCACGTCCGCTCCGCCGACTTCTTCGAGGCCGACGTCCACCCGACCATGACCTACCGCTCCAGCGGGATCCGTCCCGACGGTGACGGCTTCCTGCTCGACGGCGAGCTCACCCTCAAGGGGGTGACCCGCCCGGTCCCGCTGAGGCTGGAGGTCAACGGGTTCGGCCCCGACCCCTTCGCCGCCGACCCCTTCGCCGGTGGCCGTGCCGGGTTCACGGCCACCGGGGAGATCAACCGCATGGACTTCGGCGTCAGCTACAACGGCCCCATCCCCGGCGGCGGCGTGGCCCTGAGCGAGAAGGTCCAGATCGTCATCGAGATCCAGGCGGTCCTCCAGACCGACGCCACCGCGTGACGACCTCTCGCGGGCGCCGGTCCCGCGCCGGCCATCCCGTGACGATCCCCCGCGGGCGCCGGTCCTGTGTCACCTCATGACGCGTCCCGCGGGTGCCGGACCCGGAAGCCGTACCCGCGGGGATGTGATCATCCCTGAGGGCGGGAGCGCCACCTGGCCAGGAGGTCCGCCTCCCGGTCCGGGCTGATCGTGGTGTCCGTCGAGAAGGACGCCTCGGACTCGTGGATCTCACGCACCGAACGGCCGAACGGACGCGGGCTGAGACCGGCCGCCGCGGCGGCGGCCGGATCCGCGGTGTTGACCGCCGAGTGCCCGCCGCCCTCCGACCAGAGCGGCAGCGACCGCCCGTCCTCTCCCTCGGAGCGCAGGAAGTCCTGCCCGACCCAGGTCAGCGTGGTCCCGGGCGGTCCGACCTCGGCCACGATCGCCTCCAGCATGTCTCCGAAGGAGAACGGCGGGGGCGGGCTGACCGCGTGGAAGGCGCCCGAACCCGCCTTCTCGGCCATGGCGATGATCCAGGCGGCCATGTCGCGTCCGTCGATCACCTGGATCGGGTCCGTGGGGTCGCCCGGGGCCAGGACCTCGCCGCCGCGTGCGATCCGGTTCACCCAGTAGGTGAACCGGCCCGTGTAGTCGTACGGGCCGATCACGTAGGTCGGCCGTACGATCAGGGTCCCCGGCCCGAAGTGCTCGACCGCGGCGCGCTCGCAGAGCACCTTCAGCGCCCCGTAGGTCTCGATGGTGACCGCCTCCGGGATCGGGCCGTCGAGCTCGACCAGCGGCGAGTCCTCGGCGAAGCCCGGCTCCTTCGGGACGGTGTAGACGGCGGTGCTGGAGACGAAGACGTACTGGCCCGTGGAGAGCGCGCCGGCCAGGGAGGCGATCTGCCCCGGATGGTAGGCGCTGACGTCGATCGTCGTGTCCCACCGCCGCTCACGCAGGACCGACAGATCCGCGTTGCGGTCGGCCCGCAGGTGCTCCGCCTCGGGGAACAGCTCCGGTCCCGTCTGCCCTCGGTGCAGCAGGGAGACCTCGTGCCCGGCCGCGATCGCGGCTTCGGTGATGTGCCGGCCGACGAACCGGGTCCCACCGATGATCAGAATGCGCATGCCCGTCATTTTCCTGCATAAGGTGCACCGGAATTAGTGAGGTATGCCGGAATTTTCTGGCACGAGGGACGCCTGGACCGGCCTTCCCTCCTTTCCGTTTCCGCGCCACCGCGGCTCCGCTCCCTGCTTTCCGCGCCGCGCCGCTTTCCGCGCCGCGCTGCTTTCCGCGCCGCGCTGACCTCCTCTTCCGCGCCGCCGCGATCTCTTCCACGCTGCCGTGACCTCCTTGCCCCCTTCCGCCGTGGAGTCGGCGCACCCTTTTCGCTGTGAAAGAGGACAACAGGTACGTTGGAGGTGTTCATCGCCGACTTCAGGATGGTCATCATGACGATCTGGCCAGAGGCGCGACCGTGCAGACCGCCTCCGGCCGCCGGGCTCCGTGACCCGAGCCCCCACGATCTCCACGTCGACCTGCTGGCGGCGCCCGCCCTGCTGAGGGTGAGCGGTGAGATCGACCGCAGGACCAGGAGACTCTGGGAGGAGACGCTGGGCGGACTGGTCACCAGGGGCGAGGACATGCACCTCGACCTCTCCGGGCTGACGTTCGTCGACGTCCGGGGGGCTTGGTTGCTGACCGAGGCCGCGCGTAGCCTTCCCGTCGGGAAAAAGGTGTTCCTGCACCACGCGCCCTACTGTCTGAGATCCGTACTCACCTTGATCGGACCGGACCCCTCCCCGATCGAAGTGGAGACGCAATGAGCACGACGGCGACCACCACCACGGTGGATCCGTTCGTCCACCCGGCGCTGTTCTACCGGGGAGCCCAGCAGTATCTCGACGGCACCGTGCCGTTCGTCCGCGAGGGCCTGGCGGCCGGGGAGCCGGTCGCGGTGGCCGTGCCCGCGCCGAACGTGGAGCTGCTCCGGGACGAGCTCGGCGCGGAGGCCTCCGGAGTGCGCTTCCTCGACATGACGCAGGCCGGCCGGAACCCGGGCCGCATCATCCCCGGGGTCCTGTACGCCTTCGCCGACCTCCACCCCGCCGGCAGGGTCCGCATCATCGGCGAGCCGATCTGGCCGGGCCGCTCGGAGACGGAGTATCCCGCCTGCGCCCAGCACGAGGCGCTGATCAACCTGGCGTTCTCCGGGCGTGCCGTCACCATCCTGTGCCCCTACGACCTCGACGGGCTCGACCCCTCGGTGATCGCCGACGCGGAGATGACCCACCCCCTCCTGGTGGACGCCTCGGGCTCGCGCCCCAGCCGCGACTACGCGCCCGAACACGTCATCGGCCATTACAACCGGCCGCTGCGCGACCCGGCGGACGCCGCCGCCCTCGGCTTCTCCGCGGGCGACCTGGGGCGGGTACGCGACTTCGTCGTGGGACACGCCGGCCGTATGGGACTGTCCGGAGAGCGGCTCGAGGACCTGCGGCTGATCGCCAGCGAGCTGGCGGCCAACAGCCTCGACTACGGCGGAGGCTCGGGGACCGTGCGTATCTGGTCGGAGAGCGGGCATGTGGCCATGGACGTCAGCGACGCCGGTCACATCGTCGACCCCCTTGCCGGACGCCGGCCCGTCGATCCCCGCCAGCGGGGATCCCGCGGCCTGCTCGTCACCAACCTGCTCAGCGATCTCGTCCGCGTCCACACCACCCAGGGCGGCACCACCGTCCGCGTATATTTCAGTGTTTGAACCGCCCCGACCGCACACGACCATCTGCACCATCTGTCAAAAGCCCGTGCCGGCGCCCCGTCACCCCGGCTCCCTCAAGGCCGGCGCGCGGCCATGCGGAAGGAAGCGATCCTGAGCCCAGGAGATGAGCGTCGCCTGCTGCCCACCAGCAGACCGGACGTCCTGAAATCCACCAGACAGGCCATGCCGTCCCCCGGCAGGCGCGGTGCGGCCCAGGCGGGAGCGTACCCGGCTCCGGCGGGAGCCCACGCGGTCCCGCCGGAGGCGTGCGCGGACCCGGACGGCTCGGCGCCGGCGGCCGATCCCGCCTTCGAGGGGATCATGGAGGTGCTGCCCGCCGCCGAGCGCCTGTCGGCCCCGACGGCCCGGGCGCAGGCCATGCTCGAGGTGATACCCGGGTCGGCGAGCTGGTCCGTGCCGATCCGTGACGCCTCGGGGGCGATCGTCGACTTCGTCATCCAGGCCGTGAGCCCGGAGGCGGAGGACGTTCACGGCCGGCGGGGCGGGGAGCTGGTCGGCCTGCGCGTCCGGCAGGACTACCCCTCGGTGCCGGACACACCGCTGTGGCAGGCGCACCTGCGTGTGATGGAGACCGGCGCGCCCGAGCGGTCCAGCCGGTACGAGCACGTCGAGGCCGCCGACGGCGTCCCGCACCGGTCGGACTACGTCGTGCGGCTCGCCCGCTACGACGGCGGCCTGCTGGCCACCTGGGTCCGAGACGACAGCGGGCAGCGGCTGGAGGAGGAGAACCGGTTCACCGCCCACCTGCAGAAGATCGTCATGCCGGTCCAGGAAGAGCCCTTCACCCTGCCGGGCCTGCGGGTGGCCGCCCGTTACCAGCCCGCCGAGACGGCGGCGTATCTCGGCGGCGACTGGTACCAGGCGATCGGTCTGGACGACGGCGACGTGCTGCTCGCCGTGGGGGACGTGGCCGGCAACGGGCTGGCCGCCGCCTCCGCCATGGCGAAGCTCCGCCACGCGATCACCGGGCTGGCCTTCGCCCGGCACGATCCGGCGGAGATCCTCACCGTGCTGAACCGCCTGCTGTGCAAGCTCCGGCCCGACGTGCTGGCCACCGCGCTGGTGGCCCGCTACCACCCGGCCGACCGCACCCTGCGGTGGACCCACGCCGGTCACCCCCCGATGCTCCTGGCCCGGGGCTCCCACGTGGAGCGCCTGCTCCACCCGGGCGTGCTGCTCGGCGTCTTCGAGGACGCCGCCTACACCTGCGGCACCGTACGGCTCAGGCCCGACGATCTCATGGTGATGTTCACCGACGGGCTCATCGAGAAGCGCGGCAGCGACCTCTACGAGGGCCTGGATCTCATGAGCGCCGCCCTGGCCGAGGCGCTCAGGCCGATCGCGCCCGCCTCCCAGGAGCGACTGTCGGCGGTCATGAACGCCATGGTGCCGGCCAACGCGGCCGACGACACCTGCGTCCTGGTCACCCAGGTCACCCAGGACGGTCAGATCGGCCCGCACGTCCGCGGGGCCGGCTGATGTCCGATCTTCACCTGGAGACGCCGGCGGCGCTGTTCACGGCCAGGGCCGCCGAGGGCGCGGCGGTCGTGGCGATCCGGGGAAGCTTCGACCACACGGTCCACGCCCTCGCCGCCGACTTCGTCGACCAGGTCTTCGCCGTGTTCGGCCCGCGTCTGATCGTGGACCTCACGGGTCTCGACCTCCTCGACTCCCGGGGCACCGGCCTGATCGTCAACTGCTGGAGGCGCGCGCTCAAGGAGGGCGGCCGGCTGGCACTGGTGGGGACCGAGCGCGGGGCCACGCGCATCCTGTGGATCACCGGTCTGACGACGCGCATCCCCGTCTACCCCACGGTCCAGGACGCCCTCGACGACCTGCCTCCTCGCACGTAGGCCCCCTCGTGGAAGGCCCCGCGGGGGCGGCGGGGCTCAGTCGCGCGGGTGGGGCGTGCGCGCGTCGCGGACGCGGACGAGCGTCCCGGCGGCGAACCCGGCGGCGGCGATCACGGCGAGGATGACGACGAGGTTGAGCCCGTAGTCCAGCGGCAGCTGGGAGGGGTTGTCGGCGCGCCGTCCGAAGCCCAGGACCATGGGCAGGGCGACGAGGGTGATCACCGCGCCGATCACCAGCGCCGCCCGGTACGGCCGGCGCATCCGGCGGGTCAGGACGCCCGTCGCGAGCACCAGTGGCACGAGCAGCAGGTCGTGCGCGATCAGGATCCCGCCGAACCACACCGCCCAGCTCAACGGCCGGGTCTGGTCGGCGTCGGCGAGCAGCCCGGCGAACCCCAGCAGGACCAGCCCGGCCCCGGCGGCGTAACCGGCCACTCTGTAACCGCTCACCCGGTGACCGTCCGCCTTCACGAGACCACCACCTTCGTGACCCACTTGGTCTGCATGACGCCGGGCCGGTCCGGCGCGATGAGCCTGAGCGGATAGCCGTGCTCCAGATGGAGCGTTTCGCCGTTGACGCGCAGGGCGAGCAGGGTCAGCGGATCGTTCCAGTGCGGTGGCCGCAGCTCGCTGGTCCGGTAGACGCCGGAGGGACGCTCCAGCGACTCCACCGTGACCAGGGCGTCGGGCGGGGCGCCCGCCACCAGGTCACGGAGCCGGACGCCGGTCCAGCGCGCGGACGCGCTCCAGCCCTCGACGCAGGCGATCGGCAGCTCGACCGTGTGCTGCGGCAGCCGTACCAGGTCCTGGTAGGAGTATTCCGCCTGGACCGCGCCGGTGACGACCAGCCGGTAGCCGGCGTCGACGGGCCTGACCCCGGCGGCCTGGGAGGTCCTGTTGACCGGCAGGCCCTGCGGCCCGATCGCCGGGTTCCGCGGCGCGATCAGGGCCAGCCGCCTCAGCGGGGCGAAGGCCTCACCGACGGTGAGCAGCACGGTCAGCCCGGAGGCCGCGCCGATGGTGAGCAGGAAGCGGCGCCGGGCCGGCTCCAGCGGGACGGGGATGGACCGGCGGACCTTGGACCATTCGGTGACGACATGGATGATCAGAGCGCCGTAGACGATGAACGAGGTCCAGTAGTGCGCGGCCGGGAAGAAGAACGACCAGGGGTAGGTGTAGGCGATGTTCAGCAGCCCGGTGAACAGCTGGAACAGCGCTCCGGCGACCAGCAGCAGGATGAGCGCGCGCTCGACCGCGTGCGCCGCGGAGCGGAACGGCGGCCACTGCCACAGCTTCGGGTAGACCGCCCACAGCTTGGCCAGCAGCAGCGGGATCGTGGCCAGGCCGCTGATGACGTGCACCCCCTGGGTGACGCGGTACAGCCCGACGGGCCGCGACGGCCAGTCCAGCCAGGGCGGCGGGTGCTGCATGAAGTGGCTGAACAGCCCGGTGATCAGGGCGAGGGTGAAGCTGATGCCCAGCAGCGCGCCGAGCCGGGCGGCCACGCCCTCCGAGCGCAGCCCGCTGGTGAACACCACCTTCTCCGTCAGCGCAGGCTTGTCGACCATCGTCCTGCCTCCTTCCACGAGTCTACGCAGGTGGATCCGTCGCGCCGGGGGACGCCCCGGACCGGTGCCCGGTCATGGGGCCGCTCCTGCCGAGGGGCCGGGGAGGGGGCCGCCCCGAGGAGGCCGGGGCATCGGGCCGCTTCCGTCCGAGGGGCGGCCCTGCCGCGGGGCCGGACCGGTGGCCGGGAGCACCCCCGCGCCGAGCCCGGCGAGCGTGGCGGCGAAGCGGGACGACGGCGCCTCGGACGCCACCGCCAGCGCGTCGTCGGCGGTGTCCACGTCCCGCAGGGGAGGCAGCATCTCCACCGACAGGCCCGCCGCGCGCAGCCGCCGCAGTTGGACGGCGCCGGTCGTGGGCCGGGACATCGGCACGCCGAGCAGGAGCGCGGGGTCGGGACGGCGCAGACCGAGCAGCCAGAACCCTCCGTCGGTGGCGGGGCCGAAGACGGCGTCGCAGGTGGCGAGCCCGGCCACCGCGGTGGCCAGCAGCAGTGAGCTGACCTGCGGGGTGTCCATGCCGATCAGGACGACGGGCAGCGGGCAGGCCCGGTGGGCATCGTCGAAGGCGGCGGCGAGCCGCTCGTCCAGGCCGGCACCCCGCTGCGGCAGCACGGTGAAGCCCGGCGGGAGCCAGGGCCCGGTGCCGCCGCGCAGCGCGATCACCCGGTGGCCTACCGGGGCGGCGGCCACCGCCCCCAGGGTGTCCGCCAGCGCCGCCGCGGCCAGGGCCGCGGCCTCCTCGGGGGTGAACGGCGGGGTGAGCCTGGTCTTGACCTGCCCCGGCACCGGCTCCTTGGCGATGACGACGACCTGGGCCCCACCGCCGCGGACGGCCCGGCCCCCGTCCTCCCGGGGGAGCCGCCCCTTCCGCGGACCGGCCCCGGCACGGGTGGCGTCCCGGTGGGCGGTCCTGTCGCGGCCGCCGGTCATCCGGCGCCGCCCGGCCCGCTCAGGACCCTGCGCATGTCGCCGACCGCGCGCAGCGTGCCGCGTACGGTGCCGGTCACCTTGGACCGTCCGCTGCGGGGCAGGTAGTCCACTCCGGTCTCGGTGATCCGCCAGCCTCGCTCGGCCGCCCGCAGGACCATCTCCAGCGGGTAGCCGAAACGCCGGTCGGTCAGGCCCAGGGCCACGAGGTCCGCCCGGCGGCAGGCCCGCATCGGGCCGATGTCGCGCAGCCGGGTGCCGGTGCGGCGGGCCAGCCGCCAGCCGAGGAAGGCGTTGCCCAGCCGCGCGTGCAGCGGCCAGGCGGCTCCCGGGCCGGCCATCCGCCTGCCCAGGACCAGGTCGGCCCGGCCCGAGGCGACCGGCCCGGTCACCCGCGGGAGCTGGCCGGGGTCCAGCGAGGCGTCGGCGTCCATGAAGCACACCACCTCGCCCGTCGCGGCCAGCAGGCCCGCGTGGCAGGCGGCGCCGAACCCGCGCCTGGGCTCGCTCACCACCAGCGCCCCCAGCTCGGCCGCGACCCGTGCCGATCCGTCCGTGGAGCCGTTGTCCACCACGATCGGGCGGTAGCCGTCCGGCATGCGTCCCAGCACCCACGGCAGGGCCGCCTCCTCGTCCAGGCACGGGAGCACCACATCGATCTCCATGCTTGCGACGCTACGGCCGGCAGGGCCTGTCAACCCTTACGGAGTGGTGACGTGTCGCGGAAAAATAGCAGGTCAGACCTAATGTGAGTGTGTGATCAAACAGTCTCGGCGGCAGGCCGGGGGCCCGCCTGCGGCCGGTGGCCCGCCCCGGCGGGGCGTTGGAAGGCGCCTGTCCGCGGCCGGTGGCCCGTTCCGGCGGGGCGCCGACTCCGGTGGCCGCCGGAGCCGGGCGGCGCTCGCCGTCTGGGCCGCGCTCGTCGTCGCGGCGTTCGCGGCCGGGGCCGTCCTGCGCGCCCGCGGCGAGCTGCCCATCGACCGCCTGCCGCCGCTGCACGGGCGGCTCCGCACGCCGACGGCCGGGCTCCTGCCGCCCCTGCTCCTGGCCGCGGCGGCGGTCGCCGTACTGCCCGGCCTGGCCGTCCGGCTCCGCTTCGGGCAGGCCCTGGCCGTGGCGTACGGCACGGCCCTGGCGTGGACGGTGCTGCTGGCCGTCTCCGGCGACGGCCTGGCCCAGCCGTTCACCAGCCGCTACGAGTATCCGGCCGTGCTGCCCGCCGTGGGGGACGACCCGCTCGGCTGGCTGGCCTCCTTCACCGAGCGGCTCCCCGGCTACCCCACCCACGTGCGGGGCCATCCCCCGCTGCCCGTCCTGGTGCTCTGGGCCCTGGCGGAGGCGGGGCTGCCCGGGCCGTTCTGGGCGGCGGTGCTGGCCGTCGCGGTGGGATGCTCGGCCACCGTGGCCGTCGCGCTCACCGTCCGGCGGCTGGCGGGGGAGGAGAGCGCTCGTCTCGCCCTGCCGTACCTCGCGCTGACCCCCGCCGCGGTCTGGATCGCCACGACCATGGACGCCTTCTTCGCCGGGGTGGGCGCCTGGGGCATCGCCCTGCTGGTGTCCGGGGGCGGGGGCCGGGCGCGGGTGCTGTCCGGTGCGGCGGCGGGGGTGCTGCTGGGGGCCCTGCCGTACCTCAGCTACGGGCTCGTGCCGTACCTGCTGATCCCGGTGGTCGCCGCCACGGTGGCGCGGATCTCCCGCGCCACCGTGGTCGCCTGCCTGGCGGGGGCGGCCGCGGTGACCGCGGCCGCCGTCGCGGGCGGCTTCCTGTGGCCGCTGGGGGTGCTCGCCACCCATGCGGAGTGGGCCGCCGACCCGGGCGCCGCCCGGCCCTACCTCTACTTCCTGGCCGCCAACCTGGCGGTGCTGGCCCTCCTGACCGGCCCCGCGACCGCCGCCGGGCTGGCGCGGACGCCGCCCGGAGGGGTGCGCGCGCTGGTCGCGGCGGCGGTCGTGGCCGTGCTCGCCCTCGACGTCAGCGGGGTGACCAGGGGAGAGGTCGAGCGGATCTGGGTGCCCTACGCGGTCTGGATCGTCCTGGCCGCCGCGTCGTCGCCCGGCCGGTGGTGGCTCGCCGCCCAGGCCCTGACCGGGCTCCTGCTGCAGGGGCTCGTCGGCTCCCCGTGGTGAGGTCCGCCGCCCGGTCAGCCCAGCGGTGCGGTGGAGAACTCGGCCATCCCGGCGGCGAACGGCACCGCGGCGCGGAAGCCGAGCTCCGCCGCCGCCCGTCCCGGGCCGGCGACGATGTGCCGCACGTCGCCCAGCCGGTATTCGCCGGTGGTCACCGGTGCCGGGCCGCCGTGTCCGGCCGCGAGGGCCGCGGCCATCTCCCCGACCGTGTGCGGCTGCCCGCTGGCGACGTTGTAGGCGGCCAGCGTCCCGGGGGCCCCTCCGCCGAGCGCCACGAGGTTGGCCAGCGCCACGTCGCGCACGTGCACGAAGTCCCGGAGCTGGCGGCCGTCCTCGAACACGCGTGGCGCCCGGCCCGCCTCCAGCGCCGACCGGAAGATCGCCGCGACCCCGGCGTAGGGGGTGTCGCGCGGCATCCCGGGCCCGTACACGTTGTGGTAGCGCAGCGCGACGGCCGTGCCGCCCGTCTCCCGCGCCCAGTTCGCCGCCAGGTGCTCCTGGGCGAGCTTGGTCGTGGCGTAGGCGTTGCGCGGGTCGGCCGGGGCGTCCTCGCCGATGGTGACGGGGCCGACCGGCAGCGCGCAGTGCGGGCAGCGCGGCTCGAACCGCCCTCGGGCGAGGTCGCGCTCCGCTCTCGGGCCCGGCCGCACCCGGCCGTGCGCCGCGCACTCGTAGGCGCCCTCGCCGTACACCACCATCGACGAGGCGAGCACCAGCCGCCCGACCCCGTGCCCGGCCATGGCGGCCAGCAGCGTGGCGGTGCCCAGCACGTTCGCCGAGGCGTAGTCCGGGAGGTCGGACACGTCCACGCCGAGCCCCACCTTCGCCGCCTGGTGCACCACGGCGCCGACACCGCCCAGCACGCGGTCCAGCGCCTCGCGGTCCCGGACGTCGCCGCCGGTCCGCAGGTCGAAGCCGATGACCTCGTGCCCGGCCTCCTCCAGGGCGACGGCCACATGGCCTCCGATGAACCCGGCGGAGCCGGTGACCAGTGTCCTCATGCGGCCGACGCTATCCTCGCCCGCCGCCGAGGAGCGCGGACGCGGCCGCGGCTTCCGCACTCCGTAAGGACTGATCCGCCACGGCCGGGCCTCGCGAGGCCGGCCCGAGGGGCGGCGGATCACTCCCCGCGGATGCCGCTGATCAACCGGACCAGCTCGGCCCGCAGGGTCTCGGGGTCCTCCACCCGGTCGGCGATGATCCGTTCGGCCGAGTCGCCGGCCAGGAGCGAGGCATACGTCTGCTCTCCCCGCGGGGTGCGGGTCACCATCACGCGGCGCCGGTCCGCCGGGTCGCGCCTGCGGCTGATGTGGCCCTCGCGTTCGAGCCGGTCGAGCACCGGGCGGATCGTCTGCTCCTCGACGTAGGTGCGGGCCGCGAGCTCCCGCTGGGTCCGGGGGCCGTCGTCGAGCGCGTTCAGGGTGAGGAAGCCCGCGTGGGTGAGGCCGTGCCCGGCGAGCACGGCGTTCCACTCGCGCTCCACCAGGCGCGCGGCGACCAGCAGGAGGCGGCCGGTCGGCCAGGACGCGTGGTCGTCCATGAAACTCCATCTGCCGCTGCTCGGACGGGACCCTGGGGTCACGCTATCCGAACGGAGCCAAGGGGGCCTGGTGGTGGCCCGCCGCCCGGCCCCGGTCCCGTCTCCGCCGCGGGCCGGCTCCCGGTCCCGTGTTCTCGGCGGCGCGGTCGCCGGTCCCGGTCCTCTCGGGTGAGCCCGGCTCAGGTGAGCCCGGCGGACTCGCACGCGGCCCGGAGGTCGGCCGTGCAGATCTCCTCGACCCTCCAGAGGCCGTCCTTGACCACGGTGTTCTCGATGTTGTCCTTGGTGACCACGATCGGCTGGACGATCTGGGCGGGGATCGAGGACGAGGTCCCGTTGGCCACGGTCCCGCCGCCGTCGGCGTTGCCCGTTACCGTCCTGCCCGAGCCGAGGTCGACGGCCATCTGGGCGGCGTTGCGGGCCTCGGGCCTGATCGGTTTGTAGACGGTCATCGTCTGGGTGCCCAGCAGGACGCGCCGGATGGCCGCGAGTTCGGCGTCCTGGCCGGTCAGCGGCGTGCCCTTGGCGATCCCGGTGATCCGCATCGCCCGGGTGGCGCCGCCGGCCATGCTGTCGTTGGCCGCGTACACCCCGATGACCCGCTCCGGGCCGAGCGTGGCGAACGCGCCGGCCGCCTCGGAGGCGGCCAGGTCGGGGCTCCAGCCCGGGATGTCGTACTCCCCGCCGATCACCACGTGGCCGTCGAGGACCGAGTGGACGCCCTTCTTGAAGTCGCCCGCGTTCGGGTCGGCCGGTGAGCCGTTGATCATCACGATCGGCCCCCGCCTGGGGTCGCCCTCCGCCATGAGGGCGTCGAGCAGGGCCTGGCCCTGCATCTTGCCGATCTGGACGTTGTCGAAGGAGGTGTAGGCGTCGATCGGCCCGCCGGCCAGGCGGTCGTAGGCGACGACCTTCACGCCCTGCTCCACGGCCCTGGACACCGACGGCGCGATCGCCTTGGCGTTCACCGCGTCCAGGATGATCGCCTTGACGCCGTCGCCGAGCATCGAGTCGAACTGCCGACGCTGCCGGTCGGGATCCTGGCCGGCGCTGCCGTAGACGACCTGGCACCTGGGGCAGAGCGCGGCCACGCTCTCGGTGATGTAGGGGCGGTCGAACTTCTCGTAGCGCGTCGCCTCCGTCCCCGGCAGCAGCAGACCTATCTTGAAGCCCTCGGCCACGGCGCGGCTGGGAGCGGAGGCCGTCTCGTCGGATCCGGGCCGCCCGATGACCCCGCAGGCCGTCAGCCCGAATGCCGCGACGACGGCCACCCCGCCCGCCGCCAGGCGAGCCACCGCTCTCTTCACTGCGAACCCCCGAAATTCCACCTTTAGCTATGAAACCGGGCATTTAGTGTAATTAGCGGCAGCCGTACCCGGCGCGGGGGACGCGATGCCCGGCGGGTCCCGATCCTGGTGAGCTCTTGGTCCACCGGCGGTCCCGCTGGGGAGCGCTTTTCCGGCAGCGGGGCGGAGGCCGGTCCGCCCCGCCTCTCAGGCGCCTCACCGGTCGTCGAGCCACACGTCCGTCTGGCGGGCGGCACTGGTCCTGGCCGGCGACTGAGGCGTGGCCCGGGTCTCCGTCACGGTGAAGTCGGCGACCACGTGCCGGTTGTGGAGGAGGAAGCCGATCACGCCCGCCAGGGCCTCGACGCTGTCGTGGGCACGGGCGTGACCGGTCAGGAGGTAGACCAGCGGCGTGGACGGCTGGTCGAGGGCGAAACGGCGGCCATGGTGGTGAACGTCCTGCAAGGTCCTGATGGGGATCGGCTGCTCGGTGGTGAACCAGGCGGCGACCTCCCAGAACGGCAGAGCCGGGTCCGGGGCGACCGATCTCTCGTAGCAGGCCACGCAGCCTCGGCGGGCGTCCTGCCCGTGGGGGCACGCCCAGGAGGCGGCGTCGTGCGGCATGCTGCGCTCAGACATGAGCCGACCGTACCTTCCCGGCTCCCATGTGTGGTCCTCGCAGATCAAATGCTCGGCTGGTCCTTACCCGGTCACGCCGGCCGGGGGCCGTCGCCCGCCGGGGTCACCGGCCACTGAGAACGGCCCAGCCGTGGGCGGGGACGAGGGCCGGGTCGCCGGAGGGCGGCGTGGCCTCCGACGTCACCTCGACGGTGAGCCCGCCGGTCTCCAGCGGGAACGGGTGGGGCCGGTCGTCGACGTTGAGCAGGGTGACGATCCTGCGGCCCGGGGCCTCGGCGCAGGTCGAGGTCAGCGCGACCGCCCGGTTGGTCAGATGCTCCGCGGTGGTGCGGGCCCGGACCAGCCACGGATGGCGGCGGCGCAGGCCGATCAGGCGCCGGTGCAGGTGGTAGACGGGCCATCCCGAGGCGGCGAGGGCGCCGGGACGGTCGGGGAAGGCCGGGCGGACCGCGTCGTCCCCACCGGCCCGCTCCTCCTTGACGCCCCGGAACGCCTGCTCGTCGCCGTAGTAGACGCTGGGCACGCCGCCCACGGTGAACAGCACGGCCAGCGCGTGACCCAGGTGCCGGACGTCGGTGAGACGGCTGGCCAGCCTGGTCACGTCGTGGTTGCCGACGAAGGTCAGCGGTGGCGGCACGGCGTCGAGCAGGCCGTCGTGCCGGTCCAGGGCCCAGGCGAGCTCGAAGAAGTTGCCGTCGTTGAGCGAGCTCCAGATCGCCTTCCACAGCTCGTACTGGGTGACCGAGTCGAGGCCGCTCGCCCGGACGTATCCGGCGTAGTCGCCGTGGATCACCTCCCCGACGAACCACGCGTCGGGGTGGAGCGGCCGCACCTGTTCCAGGGCTCCGCGCCAGAAGCCGGGCGGCACCGCGTAGGCCGCGTCGAGACGCCAGCCCGACGCGCCCCGGTCCAGCCAGTGGTTCATGACCCGCACGACGTGGTCGAGCACCTCGGGCTCCTCGTGGTTGAGGGCCACGAGGTGGTGATGCCCCTCGAAGGTCGCGTAGTCCGGCTCGCCGCCGTTCTCGGCCGGCCGCCGGAACCAGCGCGCGGCACGCGGATCGGGGTCGGCGGCCGTCGCCCGCGCGAACACCGGGAACCCCCGGCCCACGTGGTTGAAGACTCCGTCCAGGACGATCCGGAGCCCCCGCCCGCGCGCCGCCGCGACGAGATGGTCGAAATCCTCGTCGTCACCGAGCCGCGGATCGATCCGGAAGTGGTCGACGGTGTCGTAGCCGTGGGTCTCCGCCGCGAATATCGGTCCCAGCTGCAGCCCCGAGCAGCCCAGCTCCACGGCGTAGTCGAGCCAGGGGTCGAGCTGCCGCAGGCGGTGCCGGACCGGCGCCCCCGGCGGCGGGGCCGAGCCCTCCGCGCCGGTGAACCCGAGCGGGTAAACCTGCCACAGGACCGCGTGGTCCACCCATGACGCCATGAACGCCCCCTCACCCCCGGCTTCCCGGACCGGTACGGCCCGTATGTGTCCCGGCTACCCTCGCTCCGGCCGTCATGCCTCATCGGCCGGGTGACATCCGCCTGGCCGGACGGCTCCGGGCGGTGGGGAAACTTCGAACACTGCCAGCGATGAGTGAATTTTTCGGACAGGCCACTGTCGGATCTGCTAGGAATTTGCCCGACCGAAATTCACGTCAGAGAGGGTCATTGTGGGGCAGGACGGCATCCAAGGGCCATATGACGAGGATCCCCGTGAGCGGACCGGCCCCATGGGGCCGGTCACGCCACAGCACGGACCTGACCGCCCGGATGGCGACGTGCTGTCGGACGGATGGGATCCGGAGGTCGCCCAGGAGCCGGGCCGGGACGACGGACACGCGTCCCGGGAGACCCCCGAGGCCGCGGGGGCCGGAGCCGAGGAGGACCGGCCCGCCTCGCACGAGATCCGCGACGAGGAGGACCGGCACGCCGCCTACGATCTCCATGATCAGGAGGACTGGGACTCCTCGCGTGAGACCCGCGACGGCGCGGGGCAGACCCGCGGCTTCCTGGGGTCGGGCTGGAGGGGAGACGCGGAGCCCGACGACGGGCCCCGGCGCCGGAGCAGGATGCTGCTGACGGTCGTCGCGGGCGTCGTGGCGCTGGGGCTCGTCGGAGGCTGGGCGATCTCCTCCACCGTGGGGTCCGCACCCGACGCCTCGTGCCCGGCGGGTGCCCGGTGCGCGAGGGCCGAACCACCGCGGCCGGAGACGCCGGCCGCCGAGCCCACCGAGTCCACCGGACCGGAGGAGACGGCGCGGCCGTCGACTGAGGAGAGCGAGACTCCCGAGCCGGAGGTCTCCCGCGCCCCGGTGCCCCGCACGCAGCCGCCCCGGCCGACGCCGACGCGCAGCCGCCCGCCGGTGCGGCCGAGTCCCGACCCCACCCGGGAGCGCGAGAGGGACGGCTCCCACAAGGTGGATTCCCGGCCGCAGCACTCCTCCGGACCCGAGACCGGCCCGCCGGCGGAGCCCGCTCCGACGCGGAGCGCCCCGACGGAGAGCTCGGCGCCGAGCGAGACGCCCCCCAGTGAGAGCCCGAGCCAGGACAGCGGCGGCGGCGGCCTGCTCGACTGGCTGTTCTGACCGGCTGTCCTCGCCGGCTGGTCGCGGGCGGTCAGGCCAGCGGCCAGGGGTGGGCGATGGCGCCCAGCCGGTTCCACGCGTTGATCACAGTGATCGTCCAGATGAGCTCGGCCAGTTCTGTCTCGGTGAACTGGGCCGCCGCCCGCCCGTACACCTCGTCGGAGACCGGGGCGTCGGTGAGCCGGGTGCCCGCCTCGGTCAGCTCCAGCGCCGCGCGCTCCCGGTCGGTGAAGAACGGCGTCTCCCGCCAGACGGGGAGGGCGAACAGCCGCTGCTCGCTCTCCCCGCCCTTGCGCGCGTCCCGGGAGTGCATGTCGACGCAGTAGGCGCAGCCGTTGAGCTGCGAGGCGCGGGCCCTGACCAGCTCGAGCAGGTCAGGCTCCAGCTCCGTCTCCCTGGAGGCCGCGTCCAGCGCGTTCATCGCCCGGTTGACATGGGGGGCGAGCTTGTCCACCGCCAGTCGGACGGTGGGAGGGTTCGTCGTAGTCATGCCCTCGACATTAGAGATCGACTGGACCGGTAATAAGATCCAAATCTATGTCGGAATTTTGGGCCACTTTCGGTGTCGACCTGTATCTGGAACTCGACACCGCGACCGGCCGCCGGGTCGGTCTGGAGCACGCCCTGCGCGACGCCGTCCGCGCCGGGCGGCTCGCGCCGCAGGCCCGGATGCCCTCGACCCGCAAGCTGGCCACCCAGCTCGGCCTGTCACGCGGCACGGTGAGCGCCGCCTACGATCAGCTGATCGCCGAGGGCTACCTGACCGCCCGCCGGGGATCCGGCACCATGGTCGCCGATCTCACCGGACGGCCCGCGCCGGAGCCGCCGCCGCGGCCCGGCGCCGCCGTCCCCCGGCACGACCTGCGGCCGGGCAGTCCCGACGTGGGCATGTTCCCCGCCGCCGCCTGGGCGCGGTCCATCCGGCGCGCGCTCGCCGCGACGCCGGCCGGGGCCTTCGACTACGGCGACCCGCGCGGCCGGTCCGAGCTCCGCGCCGCGCTGGCCGAATATCTGGGGCGGACCCGCGGCGTGCTCGCGACCCCCGGGCAGATCGTGATCACTTCCGGCTACGTCCAGGCGCTGGCCCTGCTGGCCGGGGTGCTCGGCGACGCCGGGGCCGACGCGGTGGCCATGGAGGACCCGGGCCTGGGCTTTCACCGGGAGGTGGTCCGGCGGGCCGGTCCGGCCGTCGTCGCGCTCCCGGTCGACCGGCGTGGGGCCCACCCCGGCCTGATGGGTGAGCACGGGAAGGTGGGGGCGCTCGTGGTGACCCCGGCCCACCAGTATCCGACCGGCGTCACCCTGCACCCGGCCCGCCGCCACACCCTCACCGAGTGGGCGCGCGCCCGCGACGGCCTGATCGTCGAGGACGACTACGACGGCGAGTTCCGCTACGACCGCCAGCCCGTCGGCGCGCTCCAGGGCATGGCGCCCGACCACGTCGTCTACGTGGGCAGCGCGTCCAAGACCCTCGGTCCCGCCCTGCGTCTGGGCTGGATGGTGTTGCCGCACCGCCTCGTCGAGGCGGTGGTGGACGCCAAGCTGCACCTCGACCATCACACCGAGGTGGTCGGGCAGCTGGCCCTCGCCGACCTGATCACCACTCATGTCTACGACCGGCACATCCGCGCCTGCCGCCTGCACTACCGGCGCCGCCGCGACCTCCTGCTGGACCGGCTCGGACCCGTGTCCGGCCTGGCCGTCCACGGGATCGCGGCGGGGCTCCACGCGATGGTCAACCTGCCTGCCGGCGGGCCCGGCGAGCAGGAGGTGCTCGACCGCGCCTCGGAGCGGGGTCTGGCCCTGGGGAGCCTGGGCGGCCACTGGCACCGGGCCGGCGACCACCCGCAGGCGGTCATCGTCGGGTACGGCACGCCGCGCGAGCACGCCTATCCGGCCGCACTCGACGCCCTCGCGCACGTCCTGTCCCAGGTCGGCGCGGGCTAGCCGTCCAGCAGCCGTCCAGCAGTCGTCCGGGCCCGCCCGGGTCCGGGGCAGCCGTCCAGGCCCGCTCCGGTCCAGGGCCGGCGTTTCAGGCCCGTCCGGGTCCGGGGCCGTCCGGCGGCTCCCGCGCGGCCGGCGGGCTTGACCTGGAGTGCGCTCCACGTCCCAGACTTCCGTCCGAGGCCCGGAGACAGAGGGCCGGACCAGAGGGGACAGCATGAAATACCGCACCATCGGCACTGACCCGGAGACCCGCCGCGAGGTGAGCGTGCTCGCCCTCGGAGCGATGCTCTTCGGCTCGGTGACCGACGAGAAGACCTCCTTCGCCATCCTGGACCGCTACGTCGAGGCGGGCGGGACGTTCATCGACACCTCCGACAACTACGCCTTCTGGGTCGACGGCGGCCAGGGCGGGCAGAGCGAGGCGCTGCTCGGGCGGTGGCGGCGCAGCCGCGGCGTCGGAGACGAGATCGTCATCGCCACCAAGCTGGGAGCGCGGCCGCTCGCGGCCGGCACCGGCTACATCGACAATCCGGAGGGGCTGTCGGCGAAGGCGATCCGGGAGTCCGCCGAGCGCAGCCGGGAACTGCTCGGGGTGGACAGGATCGACCTGCTCTACGCGCACATCGAGGACCGGACGGTCCCGCTCGGCGAGACCGTCGAGGGCTTCGCCGGACTGGTGGCGGAGGGGGCGGTCGGGCTGCTCGGGGTGAGCAACCACGCGATCTGGCGGGTGGAGCGGGCCCGCGCCCTCGCCGCGGCGGCCGGGCTGCCCGGCTACGAGGTCCTGCAGTACCAGCACAGCCACCTGCGCCCCCGCTTCGACATGCCCGAACCGCTCTTCGAGGACGGCAGCCTCGGCCATGCCGGGGCCGAGCTGCACAGCTACCTGCGGGCCGAGCCCGGCCTGACCCTGGTCGCCTACTCGCCGCTGCTCGGCGGCGCCTACGTCCGGGAGGACAAGCCGCTGCCGCCGGACTACGACCACCCGGGCACGCCCGCCCGGCTGGCGGTGCTGCGCGAGGTCGCCGAGGAGACCGGGGCGAGCGCGAACCAGGTGGTGCTGGCCTGGCAGATCGGCGGCCGGCTGCCGGTGATCCCGCTGGCAGGGGCGTCCTCGGTGGCGCAGTTGGAGGAGAACCTGGCCGCGGTGGACCTGGAGCTGACCCAGGAGCAGCGGGCCCGGCTGGACGCGGCGCACTAGGTGTACCGCCCGGGCGGGCCGCCGCCCGCACGCGCGGGCCGGCGGCGGCTCATCCGACGTGCAGCGCCTCCAGCATCTGCGACAGGGCGGCCCTGGTGTCGGCCAGGTCTGCGGGGTCGGCCGACCCCGCCAGCCACAGGGCCGCCTCGTTCATCGCGCCCGACAGCAGGCGGGTCAGCGGCGCGACCGGCTGCGGGGCGATCGTCCCCTCCTCGATCAGGGTGGTGAGCGCTTCGGCCAGATGGCGGGCCGAAGCGGCCTCGTCCAGCGCGCGCCATTCGTTCCAGCCCAGTACGGCGGGGCCGTCGACGAGCATGATCCGCTGGACCTCCGGGTCGGTGCTGGCGGTGAGGAACGCCTGACATCCGGCGGTGAACTGCGTCCATGGATCGTCGTGGGCCTCGGCGGCCGCGGCCACCGCCCGGGCGACCTGCTGCTGCACCTCTTCCAGGACGGCGCGGAACAGGGCGGCTTTGCCGTCGAAGTGGTGGTAGAGCGCGCCCTTGGTGACCCCGGCGGCGCGGACGATCTCCGACAGGCCCACCGCGCCGTAGCCCAGGGCCGCGAACAGGCGTCTGCTCTCGCGTATGAGGGCCCGCCTGGTCTGCTCCCGCTGCTGTGCCCTGCCGCCGTCCGTCATCGCGTCCCCGTCCGTTGACATACCGATGGTACGCCAATACATTACCTTCACATACCGACGGTATGTGAAGGAGTTCGTATGACGCTGACCAGCTTCTATCCGGTCATCTGCACCTCACTGCTCCAGGAGTCCCGCGACTTCTACACCGGGCTGCTGGGGTTCGAGCCGACGTTCGAGGCCGACTGGTACGTGAGCCTGCGGCGGCCGGGAGCGCTGCCGTACGAGCTCGCCCTGCTCGACCACGGCCACCCGACGCTGCCCGAGGCCTATCGCGCCCCCGTGCGGGGGCTGCTGCTCAACTTCGAGGTGGAGGACGTGGACGCGGAGTGGGAGCGGCTCGTCGTGCGCGGGGGGCTCCGGGCCGAACTGGAGCTGCGCGACGAGGACTTCGGGCAGCGGCACTTCATCGTGGCCGACCCCAACGGGGTCCTGATCGATGTGATCACCCCCATCGCGCCCACCACGGCGTACGCCGACCAGTACGTCGAACCGTGAGGTCGGTCGAACCGTGACGTCGCCGGCCTGGGCGACTTCCGGCGGGGCGTTGGCCGTCCCCGGTCCCGTTGACACAATCATGGGACCGGGTGGGGACGTGCCGCGCCACGCCGCGCCGGGCCCGTCCACACCGAGCCGCCGCCCGCGATCGGAGCCACGTGATGCGCGTCAACGTCAACGACATCGACCTTGAGGTCCAGATCAGCGGGGAGGGTCCCGCCGTGCTGCTGGTGCACGGCTACCCCGACACCCACGCCTGCTGGCGGCACCAGGTGGCCGCGCTGAACGCCGCCGGATACCGGACGATCGCCCCCGACCTGCGCGGCTTCGGCGCCTCCGGCAAACCCGCCGACCTCAAGAGCTACGAGCTCGGCCAGTACGTCGCCGACCTGTCCGGAGTCCTCGACCAGGTCGGCGTCGAGCGGGTGCACCTGGTCGGGCACGACTGGGGGTCGACGCTCGCGCAGCTCCTGGCCATCACCGCACCCGACCGGGTGGCCGGCCTCGCCTGCCTGTCGGTCGGCCACCCCGCCGCCTTCCGGGCCGCGGGCTGGGAGCAGCGGGAGAAGTCCTGGTACATGCTGCTGTTCCAGTTCCCCGACATCGCCGAGCGGTGGCTCGCTCAGGACGACTTCGGGAACCTCCGCGAGATGCTGACCGAGCACCCCGACGCCGAGGAGGTCGTCGAGCGCATGCGCGACCCCCGGGCGCTCAGCAGCGGCCTGGCGATCTACCGCGCCGGGATCCCGCCCGAGACCCTGGTCACCTGGCCGTACGACCTGCCCGCCATACAGGTGCCCACCATGGGCGTCTGGAGCACCCGCGACCGGTTCCTCACCGAGCGGGCGATGACCGGTACGGCGGAGCACGTCGCCGGGCCCTGGCGCTACGAACGCCTCGACGGAGCCGGCCACTGGATGCAGTTGGAGGCGCCGGAGAAGGTCAACGAGCTGCTGCTCGACTTCCTGGCCGGTGCGGACGGCTGAGCCCGCCTGTCCGATGCGGGCGGGCGGGTGGGCCTGCCTGTGCTGAGCCCGCCTGTCCGGTTCAGCGCCACCCCGCCCCGAAGACCTTCTCGGTCACCGCCGAGAACAGGCCGGTGACATCGGCGACGAAGGCCGCCCTGGACACCCCGAGGCGGCGCAGGGCGGGGCCGTGATCCCAGACGACGACGGCGCAGGCGCCCAGCAGGAGCACCCACCAGCCGCAGCGCACGGCCGTCCGGAGCGCCCGGGGTGTGGACCGGAACGACTCCCGCAGCCGGTCACAGTGGAACGGCACGTGCCGTTGCTCGTCGGCGAGGATCCGGCCCGCCACGTCCGAGGTGAGCCGGTCCCCGCTCCCGTCGCGCAGAGCCCGGTAGTACCGGAGGGCGACCACCTCCGCGACCATCAGCACCATCAGCTCAAGCCGGAGCCCCAGCGTCCGGCGCAGCCGTACGAAGACCGTGTCACTCCAGTGCGCGGTGATGGTCCGCGCGCCTCCGGCGGCGAGCAGCAGCGCCAGCAGCCGCGCGTGGTTCCGCTCCTCCGCGACGAACAGCCGCACCGCCTCCGCGTAGGCCCCGTCGCCCGTGCCGGCGGCCTTGGCCATCAGGTTCGCGCCGTCGCCGTCCTCGCCGACCTGGAAGCGCTGCAAACTGCGCAGCACCGGACGGTCCAGCCGCGCCCCGCGCTCCCAGGCCGGATCGCCCCGTAGCCCGCGGCGCTCGGCTTCGACCTCGAAGTCCCGTACCCATCCGCCGAAGTCGTGCATATCTGCCATAAGCCGCAATCTACGGCGGACGTATGCAGATATGACTGGCCTTTCTGTGGAGATTCGGTGGGGATATCCGTGGAGATTCAGCGGAGATCCCTGTGGAGATCCGGTGAGACCGGACCGTCCTGTCCCGGGCCGCGTCTTCTGGAGCGGTTACTCCCGGAGCCGCTGGGCGCGGCCGTTCCCGGGGCGGTCGTGGCGGCGGAGCCCGCGGACCGCACGGTCAGGTCCGGCGGCGCCGCCGGTGAACGGCGCTCTGCCACGCCGGCGGAACGACGGATTGTCGCGATGCCCGCATCGCGTCAATCCATCATGTGCTTTCCTGGTGGCGATAATGCCATTGGCGATCAGGTGAACGGGCGCGAATTACCTGCAATGCGACAAAAAAGTAAATATCATGCTTTCATATCCTACAGTCACGGCGGAGACGCCTTTGTCGCCGAGGAATTGCAGAACAGGCTTCAGCGATTCGCGCGGCCCTGGTGGAGACCGAGATCGCTCAGGATCTTCCGCGACAGGACGGATCTCGCCGCCGGCGGCAGCGCCTGGCCTGAGATCGAGAGGGCGCTGGCCCGGTCGGAGTGGTTCCTGCTCGTCGCCTCGCCCGCGTCGGCGGCGTCGCCGTGGGTGCGCAGGGAGATCCAGTGGTGGATGTCGCGCAAGCCCGGCGGGGCGGGCAGGTTCCTGATCGCCCTGACGGCGGGTGACATCGTCTGGGAGGGCGACGATTTCGACTGGCGTGCGACCACCGCACTGCCCAGGCGAGAACTCGCCGGAGCCTTCGCCCAAGAACCGATATGGGCCGACCTCCGGCGGGAGAGGGGCCTGCGGGGCGCCGCGGCGGGTGGTGACCCCGGACCGGGAGCGGACGGTCCGGAGCCGCTGGGAGACCTCGTCGTCGCGGACCTCGCCGCGCCGATCCGCGCACGTCCCAAGGACACGATGGTGGGACTGCACGTCCGTTACCGGCGCCGGCTGCGCCAGACGGTCGGCGGCGTCATCGCCGTCCTCACCGCCCTGCTGGTAGGCCTCTCCTACGCGGTCGTCGTCGCCTTCCAGCAGCGCGACGTCGCGACCAGCAGGGAGAAGGTGAGCAACTCCCGTCAGCTGGCCGCCACGGCGGACTCCCTGCTCGGCACCCACGCCGACGTGGCGCAGCTGCTGTCGGTGGCCGCCTACCGGCTGGATGACAACCCGCAGACGCGGGCGGCGCTGTTCAGAGCCGTCACGGCCAGCCCCTACCTGGTGAGGTATCTCCACGCCCCCGAGGACATCTCGGTCGTCAGAGCCTCGGGGGACGGTGAGTCCGTCGTCGCCGGCACCCGGGGCGGTGACCTTCTGCGCTGGAACGTCGCGACACTGGAGCGGACACACCTCACCCGCATGGCCAGACCGATAGTCGACGTGTCGGTCGGCTCCGGCGGACAGGCGGTGGCCGCCACCGACGGCGTATCCATCGCGTACTGGGACGCGCGGGAAGGCGCTCAGGAACTCCCCGGCGGGCCGCAGATGAGGGCGACCGCCGTCGGCCTCTCCCCTTCCGGGAGATTCGTCGCCCTCTCCGAGCCTCCGGGGGAGCCGTATGACAAGCCGGCCCGGCTCGCCGTGTTCGACCGGAGCGACGGGGAATGGCGCTCGTTCCGCCCGCGCGACCTCCCCGAAGGGGCCGCCGAAATAGTGTTCCCGTCGGAGTCGTCGGCGATTTTCTTCGGCTCGGACGGGGCGCTGGAGGAGTGGGAGGTGCACCCCCTCAGGAACAGGACGGCTTCAACGGGTTTCTTCCCCATGTACGACCCGGCCAGCGCGATATCGCCCACCGGCCGCAGGTTGGGCATGGCCAACGGGAGAACGCCCGCATCGGTGTGGGACAGGGCGGAGCGGTCCTACGACCATGAGAAACCCGACTTCGTCACGCCCATCCGGAACGGCCGGCCGACCGCGATGGCGATCAGCGGTGACGGGCGCCGGGTGGCCGTGGCCAGCGCGGGCACTGTCTACGTGTCCGATGTGGCCGCCACGAAGAACGGACAGCCGAGGGAACTGACCGGCAACAGCTCCGTCAACGAGCGTGGCGTGGTGTTCCTCGGCGCCGGGGGCGACCGCCTGGCCTCGGCCTCCGGGCGCACACTGACGCTGTGGGATCTCCGGCAGGCGTCACGGATCAGCACGCGCATCAGGATGAAGGTCCCCTGGGGGTGCATGGCCTGCCCCGGCCCGCGCGTCGAGGTACGTCCCGACGGACGGCAGTTCGTCATCGACCGGGGCGGGGCGAAGCTCCACCATGCCGACGGGTCACCCGCGCAGGACTTCCCGGTGAAAGGCCAGGTCCCTCTCTCGTGGTCTCCGCACGGACACCTGATCCTCACCGTCGACGACGGGGCCGGCGACAGCTACCGGATCTGGGACAGGCACAACCGCCCTCTCGGCTCCTGGAAGGACCCGGCCGCCCTGTCGATCACCTGGTCGCGGGACAGCCGCCGGGTCATCATCGCCCACCCGTCCGGCGACATCACGGTCAGGGACGTCGCCGACGGCGCTGTCGTCAGGGAGTCCCGCGTGCTGCCCGTGAGCGACCCCGACGACGTGACGAGCGTCGTCGTCAACCCCGGGGCCATGACGGCCGGATTCTTCGAAACCCGCTGGGAGCACGACGGACAGGTGTGGGTCGTCGACCTGGCGTCCGGACGGCGGCGTGCCGTCCGGGGCGGTCCGGCGGAGGCGATCGGCTTCTCCGGGCACCACTTCCTCGTGCAGCGGGAGAACGGGCGGCTCGACGTGTTCGACGAGCGGGGGGAGCGCCGCATCCGGTCGATCGAGGGCGAGGGGGACCTCGTGGAAGAGATGGTCACCGCTCCCCGGTCCACTCTCATCGCCAGGCCGCGCAGGGACGGCACCGTTCTGCTCGTCGACATCGCCGACGGCTCCACGCTCGGCGCGTTCGACCTGCCCAGCAAGTCGCCGACCACCCGGACGGGGATGGCTCTCACCCCTGACGGCGCCTCCCTCATCACCGTGACCGAGGACGACATCACCGGCCAGGAGATCGGCGAGGCCCAGGTGTGGGACCTGTCCACCAGCAGGTGGCTGACGACGGCATGCGCCACGGCGGGCCGCGACCTCACGGCGGCGGAATGGAGGCAGTACGTGGGCACACCGGCGCCGGCGACCTCCCCCTGCGACAGCTCGTCACCCCCTCCGACCTCCCCCCGCGGCTGAACCCACGCCGGCCGCGGCTGAACCCGCACCGGCCCGGCGCCGCGGATCACGGCGGCCGGACCGATGTCCCGGGGGACCACGATGCCGGCCCCGGCGAGCAGGGCACGCCGATGCTCCACGCCCGCCCTCTTGGCCTTGCGGGCCGGCCGACGGGCTCTCGCCTATCGTGGTCATGGCGTCGCGTGCCTGTCCGGCGCGGCACCCGCACGCCGAGCACACGCCCCTTCACCACGGCGAGAGAGACCAGCTCATGATCTTCATTACCGTCAAGTTCACCGTCCGTCCCGAGCGGAGCGAGGAATGGCTCTCGCTCGTCGACGACTTCACCCGGGCCACCCGGCAGGAGCCGGGCAACGTCTTCTTCGAATGGTCCAGGAGCGTCGAGACGCCCAACCAGTTCGTCCTACTCGAGGCGTTCGCCTCATCCGCGGCGGGCGAGGCCCACGTGGGCTCCGAACACTTCAAGACCGCCATGGCGTGGATGCCCGAAGTGATCGCGGAGACACCGGAGATCATCAACGTCGAGGTGCCCGGCGAGGGCTGGTCGCGGATGGCGGAGCTGTCGCCGGCCTGACCTGCCGCTGTACGGCCCGGCGGCACCGGCCGGGGAGCGCCCGGTCCGCCGGCGGGCGTCCCGCTCCCCGGCCGCCGGAGGAGCGGTGCCGGGTCGCGAGGTCAGGGGCCGGTGAGGCGGCGGTCGCCGCGGGTGGTGACCACGAAGACCTGCCAGTTGTAGTAGGCGTAGTAGTTCCTGACGTCCCGCTTGATCTGGCGGGCGTGCAGCAGCACCGCGTCGACGTACGCCTGGGAGTGGTTGTAGGCGTACAGCGCGCGCCGGTAGTCGCGCGGCGCCCCCGAGGCGTGCAGGTAGTTGGCCGCGGCGAGCAGGGCGTCGCGGGTGTCCTGGATGTCACCGCCCATCCCGTAGGCGTCCCACGTTCCCGGCATGAACTGCATGGGGCCCTTGGCGCCCGTGTGGCTCGGCGACCGCACCCGGCCGAACTTGGTCTCGACGAACATCACCGCCGCCAGCACCTCCCACTCGACGCCGAAGCGGCGCGCGGCGTGCCGGAAGTGGCCGAGCAGGACATCGGCGGGCTCGGGCGGCTGGACGCGGAATTTCGCCGGCTTGCTGATGGGCCGGACGAGGGAGAGCAGGTTCCGGGCGGCCGTCACGTTGTCCTTCGCCTGCCCGGCCAGGGCCTTCGGCAGCCTGGCGTAGGTGCGGGAGGCGACCTGTGGGTTGCGGGCCAGGTAGCGGTAGATGCGCTGCTGGTGCAGGGCCAGCAGCACCACCGGCTCAGGGGGGTCTCCCTTGGCGGGGTCGCCGTCGCGGACCCAGCCGTCGACGGCGCGTCGCAGCTCCGCGACGGTGCCGGTCAGGGAACGGGCCAGCCGTGACGGGTCGGTGGGGATCGCCGCGTCCGGAGCGGGCAGGGCGGACGCCTGACCCGCGGGCGTCTGGGGTGCGGGCGTCTGGGGCGCGGACTCCTCCGCCTTCGCCGGCGGCGTCGCCGGACGCTCCGCAGCGGGCCGGGCCGCCGTCCGGCCCGGAGCGGCCGGTGAGGCGGCGCCCTGCGCGCCGGCGCAGCCGGAGACCGCGAGGGCCAGGGCGACGAGCGAGGCGGCCATCGGCCTCCCGCGCGACCGGCCCGCGCGCATGTCCGGTGGCCCGCCACCCGAGGCGTCCGGCCGCGCGAGCGCCGCCCGCCCGTCCGGCCGACGGCCACGCTCCTGCCCTGAGACTCCCGCGTGCTGATCGTTCACCGGCCCCAACGTACCCGAGCGACGACCTCCCAGGCCGTTTTCCCGGGTGACACGGCTTTCCGGGTGACACGTTTCCCGGATGACACGGCGGTGGGGGACGGCCCGCCGTACCGGCGCCGGAACCCGGTTCGGGAACACATGCGCCATCCTGGACGGAAGGATCAGACCCACACCCCCTCTGCCCCAGGAGTCGCCGATGTCAGCCCGTCGGATCGTCCCCAACATCCAGTCGGAAGCCATGGAGGAGAGCTCGGAGTTCTACGGCCTGCTCGGCCTGGAAGAGGTCATGAACCACGGCTGGATCATGACCCTCGCCTCTCCATCCACGCCGGCGGCCCAGGTCAGCTTCATGATCAGCGACAGGACCGCATCCGTCACCCCGGACGTGAGCATCGAGGTGGACGATGTGGACGCGGCTTACGCGGTCATGCGTGAGCGCGGCGCCGAGATCGTGCACCCACTGCGGGACGAGGAGTGGGGAGTCCGCCGGTTCTTCGTCCGCGACCCCAACGGCCGCGTGGTCAACGTTCTGGGGCATCGATGACCCCGGGGATCCGGCAGCGGTGTCGGCCGATGCGGGGCCCGGCCCTGCCGGCCGGACAGGCACCGGTCGCCGCGCGACGCCCGATCCTCGACGCGCCCGGCCGGCACGGTGGCGACGCCTAGTCCAGGGCGTCCGTTGAAGGAGTCGGATGAGTCGGATGAGTCGGGTGAAAGGTGTCCCTTGGATCAGTTGGGTGAGAGGCGTCCTTTGGATGAAGGGCGCCGCGCTGACGCAGGTAGGCGGCGAGTTCGGTCGCGCCGGTCAGCATTGAGAGGCCGCGTGCGGACAGCCGGCTGCGCCAGTCGCCCAGGACGGACTCCAGGGGTGCCAGGCCTCCGGCTGTCCGCACCTGTGCGAGCAGCGGGGAGATCTGCTCCAGCAGATACCCTCCGCGCCTGAGCTGGTGGGCCAGCCGGGCGTCCCGCACGTCGGCAGGGGTGTAGACGCGGTAACCGGTCTGCGGGTCCCGCTGCGGACGGATCAATCCGGCCCGCTCCCATTTGCGGAGGGTCGCCGGCCGGATCCCCAGTTTCCGGGCCAGCGGCCCGATGAACGTGACGCCGGACGGGGGAGGGCCGGGCGTTCCTGACTGCGCCAGGTCCCGGAGCGCCTTTTCCACGGCCGAGAGCGTCCGGCGGTCCTCGAGAAGCTGGACATGGCTTCCATCGATCAACTCCAGGGCGTCCTCGACCGCGCCCTGGTTCACCGCCTGCATGATCGACGTTGCCGTCTGGTGCCCGTGGGCCGGCACCAGGGCGGCGAACGCGCGAAGGGCCTGCGCGTGGAGAGGGGTGTAGGCCCGATAGCCGTGGGGTGTGCGGTCCGCCGGCGGGAGGATGCCGGCTTCTTCGTAGTTCCGCACCGCCTGCGTCGACAGACCGTGCTCACGCGCCAGGTCGACCGGCCGGAGTCGCCCACCGGGCATGGGACCGCCTTACGGTGTTGAAGGTCATGGCCACATAGGCCCAGTGAAAACGGATAAAAGTTTACACCTTCGGTTCAAGGATACGGTCGAGAGTGCTGCCAGTTCCATCGGAGCGAACAGGGGCCGTTATGGCCGCCGACTCATCGATCCAGGGCGCCGCCACGGATCCTCCGGGCGCGAGATAATCTGGCATGGTGGGCGTCACCACCGGTAGCTACACGTTGGGGCCTGAGTCCGGCAGGCTCCTCGTCAACACGGGCCGCGCCGGGCTGGGCGCGAAGGCCGGCCATGATCTCACCATCGAGGTCACCCGCTGGCATGGCGAGGCCACAGTCGACACCACTGACCCGGCCGGCTCCTCGGTGACCGTCGAGATCGACGCCGAGTCGCTCGAAGTCCGGGAAGGGACCGGCGGCGTCAAGCCACTCACGGGCTCCGACCGCCGGGAGATCGAGAAAATCCTCCGAGAGAAGATCCTTCACACCGGACGTAACCCAATGATCACATTCCGGTCGACCCGGGTCGCCGGAACCGCCGAGGCGTTCCGCGTCGAAGGCGACCTCACCATCGTCGGCGTCACACAGCCCGTCGAGATACAGGGCTCGCTGGCCGGGAGCCACGCACAGGGCTCGGTGACCATCGCGCAGACCCGGTGGGGGATCCGGCCCTACTCGGCGTTGTTCGGCGCGCTCAGAGTCAGTGACGGAGTCGAGGTGCGGTTCGACGCCGGCCTCACCCCGAAGCCGTGACTCCGACCACGCGGGGTTCCGGTCCGTGGGCGCTCCGAAAAGGCGCGGACCGTCGGAGGGGGCCCCTGACCATGCGGGTTCCGGTCCGTGGATGCTCCCGAAAGTGCGGATCATTGGAGGGCGCCCCTGATCACGTAGGGTTCCGGTCCGTGGACGCTCCCGAAAAGCACGGACCGCGGCGATTCGAGGGCGGTCGTTCCTCGCCTTCCATCGCTCGCCACGACACCCGGATCGGCATTGAGGGACCGGTGCGGACCGCGACCCGCTGGCCGCTACCAGATCTCTCAGCTCCGTAGGAACCTCGACCAGGTTTCTCGGCTCCGTAGGAATCTCGACCGGATCTCTCGGCTCTGCGGGAACGAGTGATCCGGCCCCGTGGCTCCCAGCGTGGACTCCGGGTTTCGCGGCGTGCGCAGACCGGGCCGGGCCAGCCGCTGAACCATGCTTGAGCAGCATGGTTATTCATTCCGGTATCGATCTCGCCCTCCTGTCGATATTAGACACGACCCGGATCGACCTGGTCTGCTCTCACCGTTCGCCGAGAGCAAGGAGTCCCCCATGTCGCACCGCCGTACCCCCACTCGCCCGCTGCGTCCCCGGGTGGAGCCGGCCGCCGCCGTCCGGACCGTGCTCGCGTGAATTCTCCCGGGCGGTCCGTGGTGTGCCGTCGCCCAGTAGGCGGGCCGTCCGATCGGCGAGTGATCGTGGTGGTCGTGGGGGTGCAGCTCGCCATCTCGCTCGGATTCTTCGCGGTGATGGCGCATCTGGTGGCCTACCTGCGGCACGACCTCGGCATGCTCGCCGGGACCATCACCCTGGTGCTCGGTGCGCGCATCGCGGTCCAGTACGCGCTGTTCCTGCCGGTGGGCGCGGTGACCGACCTGATCGGCGCGACGAGGGCGGGGGTGCTGGCCTGCACGCTACGCGCGGCGGGATTCGTGCTGCTCGGGACCGCGGACGAGCTCGCCGGGCTGCTCGGTGCCGCCGTGCTGCTGGGGCTGGGCGGTGCGCTGTTCCATCCCACCGCCCAGTCCCTGCTGGCCGGGCTGGCGCCGGCTCGCCGCTCCCGCGGGTTCGCGGCCTACACGATCGCCGGGCAGGTGGCCGCGGTGGCCGGTCCGCCTGTGGGGCTGCTCCTGCTGACCGCCGGGTTCTGGGTGCTGTCGGCCGCGGCGGCGGCCGCGTGGGCGATCGCCGCCGTGCTGTTCACCCTGCTGGGGGAGGAGCGCCGTACCGCTCCCCGCGCGGACCCGCATCTCCGCACGGGGCGCTGGGCCGGTGCCCGGCACGGCACACGGACGGTCGCCGAAGGAGTGGCGGCGGTGCTCCGCGATCGGAGGTTCGTGCGCTTCGCCGTGGTCGCCGCGCCCAGCACGTTGCTCGCCGACCAGATCGTAACCGTCGTCCCGCTCAAGGACGTCGGAGCGGGCGCGACGACCTTGTTCTTCTCGGTGGTGGCCATGGTCGCGACGGCGGTTCAGCCGTGGTGCGCGACGGGCGGACGGGGGGAACGCCCGTGGGTGCTGCGGAGCGGACTGCTCTGCGCGGGGGCCGGCTACCTGGTGCTGCTCGTGACGCCGTCGGGAGGCGGCGACGGGCAGACGGCCGGACTGCTGGCGGCCGCCGTACTCAACGGGCTGGCCAAGGGGCTCATGCAGCCGGCGCTGTTCCAGACCGTCGCGCGGTGCGCGCCGGTCGATCGATTCGGGGCCTATCTGGGTGTGCTCAGCTTCCTGTCCGGCGTGTCCGCCTTCCTGGGAGGGCTCGCCGTAGGCCGGCTCCTCGACGCCGGGGGCTGTGGACCGGCGGTGGCGCTGGCCGCCCTGGGCCTGGTCGCGGTGCTGTCCGCCGCGGCCTGCGGTCCGCTCGACCTCCGGCGCGCCGGGAGCGGAGCCGGATGACGGCGGAGCCGGACCTCCGCGCCGTACCCGCCGGCGCTCCCCCGTGACGCCCTGCCCACTGGCGTTCCCTTTCGAGGAGGAGCGTTCCGATCGTTCCGCTGCGGTGCGAGGAGCGTTCCGATCGTCCACCGCAGGCCCTTGAGCGCTGTCGAAAGCCCTTGAGCACTGGCGAAACTCGTCCACATCGCTCCTCGACAGCCACCCCCGCCGCTACGGGCGACCGGCGGACGCTGTGGAGACTCACATGAAGCATCCGTGATCGTGATGAACCGGTCGAGGTCGCTCCCTCGCCCCCCTCGCGCCGACCTGGGCTCAACGGGTCGAACCCCGTGCCGCGGCCGACCGGAGACCCGCGACGACTCCAGGTGTCGAGGCCGGTCCCGGCGCCGGCCGTCCGGCTCCGGCACCTCGCGCACGCGGGGCCTGCTCACTCCCTGACCCGCAGCATCGCCTCGTCGTGTTGTCACATCACCTCCTTCTGTGCTAGCAATCATATTCTATGTTGACCAACACAGGAGGTCGTTTTGCGCCTCGTCACCTACGCCTCGGCTGACGGCGACCGGGTCGGCGTCATCGACGGCGACCTGATCCACGCGTTGCCCCGAGGCGCGACCCTGATCGAACTGCTCGGCCCCTCGCTGCGGCAGACCGTGCGGGCGAGCGCCGCCCCCCATCCGCTCGCCGCCAGGCCCGACCCCACCGCGAAGCCCCGCCGGCCCCGGGTCAACCCGGCCAAGCCCGCCCTGCCGTACACGAAGGGGCTGCACCAGATCGCCGACGGCGTCTGGGCGTGGCTGCTGCCCGACGGCGGGTACGGCAGGAGCAACGCCGGCCTCGTCGCGGGCGAGGGCGCCTCCCTGCTGGTCGACACGCTCTACGATCTGCCGCTCACCGCCGAGATGCTGTCCGGCATGGAGCCGATCACCGATCGGCACCCGATCGGTCACGCCGTGCTCACCCACGCCAACGGCGACCACACCCACGGCGGCCAACTGCTCGCCGACTCGGTGCGCGTGGTCGCCGCCGAGGGGACGGCGCACGAGATGCACACCGAGATGGCGCCGGAGCTGACCACGGCCCTGCAGATCATGGACCTCGGGCCCACGCTCACCCCGTACCTGCGCGAGCGCTTCAGGCCCTTCGACTTCGGCGGCATCCGCCTGCGCACGCCCGACCAGACCTTCGACCGACGGCTCACCCTCGACGTGGGCGGGCGGGAGGTGCGTCTGCTCAACCTCGGGCCCGCCCACACCGAGGCTGACACGGTGGTGCACGTACCCGACGCCGGCGTGCTCTTCGCCGGTGACCTGCTGTTCATCGGCGGCACGCCGATCGTATGGAGCGGGCCCATCGCCAACTGGATCGCCGCCTGCGACACGATGCTCGCCCTCGACACCCCGATTGTGGTGCCGGGTCACGGCCCGGTGACGGACCCCGACGGGATCCGCGCCGTGCGCGGGTATCTCAGCCACGTCGTCGAGCAGGCCGACGCCGCCCACGCCAAGGGCATGGACTTCCAGGAGGCCGCGTTCGGGATCGATCTGGCCGAGTACGGCGGCTGGCTGGACGCCGAACGGGTCGTGGTCAACGTCTACCGGCGCTACCGCGAGATCCACCCCGACCAACCGGCACTCGACCGGTTCGCCCTGTTCGGCCTGATGGCCGAATGGGACAGCCGGCGGCAGCCGTGAGCCCCGGAACCCGCGGGCCGTACGGTCTCCCGCGGGGGCGGGACCGATCCCTGACGGCCCAGGTCCACCGGACCAGCCGTCGCCGGTGTGCTCGGGTTTGACTCCCGCTCCACGTACTTCTCTGAACTGAACGCTCCACGTACTCCTCTGAGCCTGAACTGAAGAGGTCCACTGATGAGAATCCCGAACACCGCGCACACCTCCCGGCCCTGGCGGATCCATGAGCTCGCGCCCGATTTCCGGGTTGAGGACGTGTGGGCGCTGCCGACGCCTGGCGGTCCTGACGACCTCCCGCGGCTGGTGCGGCAGATGAGCTCCGGCGAGGGGCGCTTCTCCGGGGCCACCCGCGCGCTGTTCGCGCTCCGCTGGAAGCTCGGGGCGCTGCTCGGCTGGGACGGGCCCGGCTCCGGCATCGGCGCGCGGGTGCGGACGCTGCGCGACCGGTTGCCGGCGGATCTCCGCGACGCTCCCCCCGGACCGGACTTCCGCGCGGTCCCGTTCAGCTCGGTCTACCTGACCGACGACGAGTGGGCGGCGGAGATGGCCAACCGGACCGTGCACACGGTGATGCACATCGGCTGGGTCCCGGACGGGGCCGGTGGCCACCGCGGCCAGATGGCCGTGCTGGTGAAGCCGAACGGCCTGTTCGGAAAGGCCTACATGGCCGCGATCAGGCCCTTCCGGCACCTGATCGTGGACCCGGCACTGGTCCGAAAGATCGGATACGGCTGGCGGATGTGGGTCGGCGAGCAGGGGGCGGGATGACCGGATCCACCGGGTCCACCGGATTCATCGGGTACCGGGTTCATCGGATCCACCGCGCCCGGGACGCTGACCACTGAGCGCCGGGCCGACCGCCACCTCTACCCGTGACGGCGGGCGGAAGACGCCGTGACCGGCCACACCCGGAGCCGGTCCGGCCCGGACTCTCGCCGACGATCCGATATCCGATATGCGACACACCGTCGAGAAACGCCAAGGAGCGCATCATGAAGGTAGGCATGCTGGCAAGCCACTATCCGCACGCCTCTCACCGCGAGGAGTTCATCTCACGCGTCCACCAGGTCGCCGAGGTCTTCCGGGGGACAGCGGGATGCCTTTCAGCCGACTGCTGGGTGTCGGCCGACGCGGTGATTTCCATCGTGCAATGGGAGTCCGAGGACGCATTCGCCGCGTCGCTCGCCGCCGTACAGGCGGCAGGACTGGACCTCGCCTATGACGAGCGCGAATCACGCCCTCGCGAGATTCTCCGGCTCGTGGCGGCCTGACCCCGGGCCCTCGCCCCGCCCACTCCGCCTACCCCGACCACTTCGACGCACGGCCGCGACAGCTCTCGCACGTCTGCAGCCGTCCGCCACGGTAACCCGCTCGCCCGAACGGCCCGACGGCCCAATGGGCGAGCGGGTTCAACTGGCGGCAGAGCGCATGTGCGGCTGCGGGGCGCCGCACTGCCGCCGGTCCCCGCCGGCATCTCCAAGCCGGTCGGATCGCCGGCCTCGCCCGACCCGGTGAACGGCGACGGGTGCCCAGGTTGTCCCACACCACCACGATCGGCCCGCCGAGCCGCTGGTGGGCGGCGTCGAACAACGCCGCGCAGCCGTCCCGGTAAAGCTTTTGAGTTCGTCCCTGCGGCTCCGGTGGGTGAGGGTACGGTAAAGCCAGCCGCGGTGGCCGACCTGCCTTGGTCGCGACTGAACCGGCGATCGAGACGCGCCCGGAGCTCTTGTACGGCACGGCCACGATCGAAGGTCGCCCCGCGGCGCCCCACGTACGCCCGTGCGGCGATTACGGGTCACCGGGCGCGATCCGCTGGACGTGCTGAACGAGGAGTTCGACCGGGAGCACCCGGAGCCGGTGGCGGCGTTGAGACCTACCGCGACATGACCACCAGCCTGGGCCGACACCCCCTGGACGTCGACGTCCGCCTGATGGACGAGATGGCCGTCACGCTCGGCCGGTTTCTCTAGTAGCCGCGGCTCTCGGCCGCCTGGCGGATCTTCGCGCTGCCGTACTCCCCACGCCGCAGGCATCTCGGACACGGGCAGGGGAACCTGCCGTGGGCGTCGGGCATGTACCGCCAGCCGGTGACCCGGTTGACTCCCCGGACTCGGTGGATCTCCTTGGCCTCAATCGCCCGGGAGACGAACACCTCATACCCTCGGGCGTCCTCGCACCCGGCGATCAGGGCCGCGGCCTCGGCGCTGGGAAGCTCCTGATGAGCCCGTCCGTAGCGGCCCACGGACACGGGCTCGTCGTCGGGCAGCCGGAAGTCGACGGCGACCATCGTGCGCCGTCCGCTGCGCCGCAGCTCCCGGCCCCACTGGTGGGTGAGCTGGTAGGAGGGCAGGATCGGCAGGCAGAACACCCCGGCCGTGCCCTCGTAGCCTCGGCTGCGGGCGCGGACGCCGGCCCGCCGTATCGAGCGGACGTCATCAGCCGAGGTGAGGTGCGTGAACAGGGTCATCGGGCGCGCCCTCCGGGCGTCGTCTCCACCATGATCGGCACCTTACGGGCGCCAGCAGGGCACGGCCACAGGTTTTGGCTCTGGTGCAGAGCCCGTCGGAAGCGGCGCGGTGGCCACCGCAGCGGGTCAGCTCACCCCGCCCACGATGGCCTTGCCCTCTCGTGCCGCCGCCGCGTAGAACGGCCCGAGGTCCTCGAACCCCTCATAAGCGCTGTCTGCCGCGTCCCGGCGAACGGCGCCGAACCCCCATCCCTCGCCTGTCAGGCCTTGCGCGACGGCCGCCACCTGGCCGGGATCGAGGACGAAGGCCGGACCATAGTCGAACTCGTAGCCCTCCACGTCGTTCTCGCCGTTCTCGCCGGTCGCCGCCGCGAGCCAGGGATAGCACTTCTGCCACTGCGCGGTCTCTCGCTCGGCCTCGGCTCTGGCCTTCGCGATGGCGTTGAGGGTTCGGTAGTCATCTGCGAACATGTCGGTTTCCGGCTGGAAGCCGACGGGCGCCTGCCCGTTATCGAAGAAGATCTCACCGATCAGGTCGGGGTCCGCCTGTACGGACTCCAGCAGCTCGACATCGATCTTCGCGAGGTTCAACCACATCGACATGATCATGAATGGTAGCCGTGCCGGTCGAGGCCGAGAAGCGCCTGGCGGAGATCTGCTCCCGGTACGGTTCCGAGCGTCTGGTCAGCCGGTCGCCGACCGATTCTCGGACGCCAAACCCTCATGCGGCTGGACAGACCATGACCGCCCGACGACAACGCGCAGGTTGAAGATCAAGTTAATCGGCGCCCGCGCGGTCCGGCGGGTGATCAGGAGGCGCTGTGAAGCTCCGCGGGCACGTGTTCCTCGATGGTGTCGGTGATCCAGGAGCGGTAGTGGGTCACGTCGGTCCAGATGCCGACTCCCGGCTCACCCTCGGGGTTGGTGGAGCAGCCGGCGCCGCCGTCCATGCGATCCTCCACGTCGTCACCATCGCGCGAGGTGGCTCCGATCAGCTCCCACCGGCCGCCCACCCTGCGGATCTGCGGGCCTCCGGAGTCGCCGTTGCACGCGCTGGCCGCGCGCCCCTGGCGCTCGCCGGTGCACAGCTCGCTGCCGCGGTTGAGGGATGCGCACCGGTTGTCGGGCACGCGTACGGTGTCGAGCTCCTGCAACCGCCGGGGACCGTTCTTACAGATCGGATCGTTCCTGTCCTCGCATGCCATGCCCCAGCCGATGACGCGGCTCGGCTCGCCCACCCGGCCGGGGTCGTCGGCGATGCGGATGGGCTCGAGGTCTACCTGCCGGTCCAGCTGGACCAGCAGGATGTCGTTCTCGAACTTCCCGCTCCGGCCGGGGCCGTCGTGGCCGGGATAGGCGATGACACGCTTCACACCGGTGAGGGCTCCGCCCTTGTCGCGGTCGAGAGAGCCGACCCGCACCTGCGTCCTGCCGGGCTTCATGAGTCCCTTGCAGTGGGCGGCGGTGACGGCCCAGTCCGGGGCGATGAGGGAACCGCCGCAGTGGTGGCCGGGCAGCCCTCGCAGCCGGAAGGAGACCATGAACGAGTAGGGCTCCGTCGCAGCCCTCCCACCGATGATGGAGGGATGGCCTGCGCCCGCTGAGGCCGCCTCGTGGACGGTAGCCGCGGCGGCCGTTGTGGCGGTGGTCAGTGCGAGCCCGGTGGCCATGAGGGCGGCGAGCACCGCTGATCGTATGCCAGTTGCCCTGAACACAGATCTCCCATCAGTTGAGGGGTGCGGCTGGGGAGACACCACGAACGTTCCGCGATTCGATCACGGTTCTTGGGCGGCGAGCTCAACCGGTGGCAGCCGCACTGGCCCGGCTCACCCACCGGTCCGCACCGCGGACTTCCGATGGCGGCGAGTCGGACGATTTCACAGTGGTCGGGCCAGAAGCACCCACCGGCTCGGCACGCAGCCACCCAAGGCTACCTGCGGCCTGACGTCGATGAGCCAGGCCGACCGGGACCGAGTGCACCTCGCTGACCTGGTGCGTCATCGGCCAAAGCGTCATCGGCCAAAGTGTCGCCCGCGGTTGCCGCCGCCGAGGCTGACCGCCGGCGGGATGCCGTTCCCGCCGATGATCACAGGGTGCTTGGAGCCGGTCTCGCCTCGGTCGACCGGGCTCGGGCCGGTGTCGACCGGGCTCGGGCAGGTGTCGGCGGCGTCGGGCCGTGTCAGGACTTCTGAGGGTCTACGCCAAGTGCGTCGCAGGGCAGTGGGCGCGCCAATGACAAGATCTCGGACACGCTGGAGGAGCGACCTGTCGATCGTGCCCGGCCAGGCTCCGAGCTGTCCCGGGGCCTTCGCTGTTTTCCGGGAACGGCCTGGGGGAGCGCCTCCAAGATCGTCCCCAAGTCGTCCCGCGACCAGTGGCCTACGGCTGCATATCACGGCGCTCGGCTGCACACGATCCCCGAGAGATCGCACGCTGAGCCCCAGGCCGCCGGTGCCAAAGGGCAGGATGCGGTGGCCTCCCTGGCCTTCGCCGAATGGCCGAATCAGAAGAATTCAGGGCAAATGTGATCCCAATGTCATAAAGATCCGCCATCGTGGAGGAGTGCGGACGTGGCTCAGTGATCAAGTTAGGAAACGGCTGGGCACGTTCGGCCTGATCGCGCCATCCATCGCGCAGTGTGCCGTGGGCGCCGCGCTGGCCTGGATCGTCGCCGTTCATCTGCTCGGTCACGCCCACCCCCTCTTCGCGCCCATCTCCGTGATGATCTGCGTGGGTGTGGGGCTCGGGCAGCGGCTGCGCAGGGTGGCCGAGCTGGTGGTCGGCGTCAGTCTGGGCGTGGGCATCGGCGACCTGCTGGTGTCCTGGATCGGCTCGGGCCCCTGGCAGATGGCGCTTGTGATCGCGCTGGCCATGACCATCGCGGGACTGTTGAACAGCGGTGAGCTGTTCGTGTCGCAGGTCGGGTCGTCCGCGGTGCTGGTCGCCATGCTGGTGCCGGGCGAGGACGTCGGCGGGCTGGACCGGATGGCCGACGCGCTCACCGGCGGCGTCATCGGCATCGCCGCGGTCGCACTGCTGCCCGCCAGCCCGCTCACCATCGTGGGCAAGCATCTGTCCGGAGTGCTTGACGCCCTCTCCACCGTGCTGGAGCAGGCGGCGGAGGCGATCGAGAAGCGCGATGTGGACCTGGCCGCCGAGGCCCTGGAGTGCGGACGCAAGACCCAGACGGCGGTCGAGGAGTTCGAGGCGGCGCTGGAGAACGGCAAGGAGATCATCATGATCTCACCGCTGCGCTGGCATCACCGGGCCAGACTGACCAGGTACGAGACCGCCGCCGTACCGGTGGACCTGGCGCTGCGCAACGCGCGGGTGCTGGTCCGCCGCACGCTCGCGGCGCTGGGTGAGGCCAGCCCGCCACCGGCCGCGCTGGCCGAGTCGCTGCGCGAGGTCTCGGAGGCGGCGCTGCTGCTCCAGCTCGAACTGGGGGCCGGACGCGAACCGATGCTGGCCAGGCAGGCGTTGCTCGCCGTCGCCGCGCGGGAGCGGCCCAGAAACCTGGGCTTCTCCGCGAACGTCACCATCGCGCAGCTGCGCTCCATCGCCGTCGATCTGCTGGAGGCGACCGGCATGGACCACGACGCGGCCTCGGCCGCGCTGACCCCGCTGAACGAGCCGAGCGACGAGAGCACGCGCGGCTGAGGCCGAACAGCCCGAAGGCTCGCCGGCTCGGCGCGCTGGTCGGTGGATCTGCTGCATCCGGCCCCCGGCGTCGCCGACGAACTTGAAGAAGCGGCGGGACAGCCCCAACGCCTCCTCCCCGGAGCCCACCTCGATCAGTTCCCTGCAGCCCACCTCGATCAGTGCGGACCCGACCACCATCCCCTTCGCCTCGGCGAAGGGGCCGTCGGTCACCGTGAGCTCGCCACCCACGGACTTGAGCACGCGCTGCCTCCCAGCTCCATCCCACCGGCGGCCGGCAGCACCCCGGCCTGTGCCGGCTCCTGGACGAACCTGCCCGTCTCGATCTGGAGCGTCTCGTCCGCCTTCTGCTCGCTCACGCTCGTCACGAGAAACCGCATGCCGTACTCCCGTTCCGTTTCCGGCGGCCCTGTCCTTCCCGCGTTCCCTGTCACATCGCTTGGACGACGTGTGGGCAGAACCACGAAAGGGACCGGGAACATGACCAGCACGACGACCCGCAGCTCCGCCTCCACCCGCAGCTCCGCCTCCACCCGCACGCTGCTCACCGCCGCGGCGGCCGCCATGCCCGTCTGGACCGTGGTCGCCCTTGCACAGGCGTTCACCCGCGAGGGCTTCGACCTGGTCCGCCACCCGTTCAGCCAGCTCGCCACCGGCTCGCTCGGGTGGATCCAGATCACCAACTTCCTGATCGTCGGCTCGTTGCTCATCGCCGGTTCCTTCGGGTTCCGCAGGGCCCTGTACGGCGAGCCCGGCGGCACCTGGGTGCCGCGTCTGACGCTGGCCGCCGGCATCGGGATGATCGGAGCGGGCGTCTTCGTCATGGATCCCGCCGACGGCTTCCCCGTGGGCACGCCCGCCGGACCGCCGGCGGCGATGAGCTGGCACAGCATCATGCACATGGTGACAGGGTCGGTGACGTTCATCGCCCTCGCCGCGGCCTGCTTCGTCCTCGGCCGGTACTTCACCCGCACCGGCGCCCGCGGCATGGCCGTCGCCTCCCGCCTGGCCGGTGTGGCCCTGATCGTGGGTGACGGCTGGGCGATCACCGGCGGGCACGCCGGCTCGGTGACACTCGCCACGGGGGTCATGATCGCGATGGCCTGGGTCTCCCTGGTCGCGGCCCGCTTCCGCAAGTCCGCCTGAATCACACACCACTTCATCCCTGAGGAGAAACCCATGAGGAAGATCGTTGCCGGGCTGTTCGTCTCGCTGGACGGCGTCGTGGAGTCGCCCGAGAAGTGGCACTTCCCCTATATGAGCGAGGAGATGGGCGCAGCGGTCATGGCGACCCAGGCCGAGGCGGACACGCTCCTGCTGGGCCGGGCCACCTACGAGTCCTTCGCCGCGGTCTGGCCCCACCGGACCGGCGAGATGGCCGACCAGCTGAACAACATCCCCAAGCTGGTCGCCTCCACCACCCTGCAGAAGGCGGAGTGGAACAACTCCACTTTGATCAGCGCAAATGTGATCGACGAGCTGAGGGGGATGAAGGAGCGCCCGGGCAAGAACATCAGCATCACCGGCAGCATCACGCTGACCAGGACGCTGCTGCGTGCGGGCCTCATCGACGAGCTCCACCTGCTGGTCCACCCGATCGTGCTCGGCACCGGAACCCGGCTGTTCGACGAGAGCACCGGCTGCCTGCCGCTCAAGCTGGTCGATTCGACCACCTTCAAGACCGGTGTCCTGAACCTCCACTACCAGCCCGCCTGAGGATCCCCGGACCTCCATCACCAGAGAGCCACTGGACCTTCCGCCTGGAGCCGGCCGCCAGACAGATGGCCGCCGTCAGGCTCCACACCCCGGCCGACATCGACCCCGACCTGTTCACCACGTGGTTGCGCCTGGCCCATGACCTGGAAAGCTGACCGAGGCCCCGAGCCCCGTCCCGGAGTATCCGGGGCGGGGCTCCGCCTTGTCGGCAGCCGGAACCCGTCTCTCACCGGGGCCCTTCTGCCTGCCGCGTCCCTCGGCCGTCCCCTCCTCCTCGTCCCTCAGCCTTCTTCCTCCTCCTCCCCCCCTCGTCCTCCTCGTGCCGGCGGCCCTTGTAGCCGGGCCAGTGACTGGCCGTTGTGGTGAGATATGCCGGATGGAGCGCTTGAGGCAGTTGGTGGGCGAGATGCTGATCTACTGTTCCGTGGCCGTCCTGCTGACCGGAGGCTTCTTGGCCTTCTTCTACGTGCCCAGCGGCCAGACGGTGGCCTACAGCGGCTCCTACGAGCCCCTCCGGGGCACTCCCATGAGCGCCGCCTACAACTCGCTCCTGAACCTCAGCTTCGACGTGCGCGGGGGCCTGCTCATCCGGCGACTGCACCACACCTCCTCGGTCCTGCTCGTCCTGGGAACGATCCTCTGGGCCCTGCTCGGCCGGTTCCGATACGCCCTCGCGGCGCTGGGCCTGGGTGTGCTCACCGGACTCGCCGGCTACGGAGCCGCCGACGACCTGCTGTCCGGGACCATCCTTGGGAGACTGCCCATCCCCATGTGGTACGGCCTGCACCTGCTGATGGCGCTGGCCATGGGCGCCGTATTGGTGATCTCCTCACAGAGGGAGGCCGCCCGGCAGCCCAGAACGCCGGGCTTCATAGCGCTGAGCATCGGCCTCACCGTTCTGGTGATCTTCTACCTCTGATCGCCACCCGCCGAGCTGAGGGCGGGCTTCCGTTCGCCCGCGCCGCAGCCGGACTGGTCTCTCGTGAAGGATCCGATGGTCACCGAAGTGAGTACGGACGTCGGCCGAGGTCACCGAAACCGTGGATCCGACGGAGAAGACCCTACGGCGGCGACCGCCCCGGTTCCGTACGGCTCTCCACCCCCGCCGGCGATGCACTACCCATAGAAGGGCCGGTGACCTGGGTAAACCACCTCAAGATCGGTTCGCATACGGTTAGCGATCACTGGCCTACAACTGCGCCCAGCGGCACTCAGCTGCATGTGATCGCTACCGGGAGGCACCCTGAGCCCCAGATCAGAGGCTCAACAGCTACCGGTAGTTCGTTGAATCAAAGACGATGCCGAGTATCACCTGATTGATGACCGTTCAGGTGATTCGGGGGTGCGTGATGACCGCTCGTCTGCCAGTTCCGGTGGCGCCTGGCCCGCTGGAGGACTACGCGGCGCGTTTCGATGACGTGTTCTCCGCGCTCGGGCAGCGGCGCGGGTTTCGCGAGTACCTGGCCGGGCTGCTGCTGCCATGCGAGCGCAACAAGACGCTGACCTGCCTGGCCGAGGCCGAACCGATGGTCGGGATCAACGATCCGGCGGTGCAGCGGCTGCAGTACTTCCTGTCGGAATCGGTGTGGGACCCCGAGGCGGTCAACGACCGGCGGGTGGTCGCCACCACCGACCCGGCGACGCTGCCGGATGCGAGCACCTGGTATCTGACCATCAACCTGCCGCGCCCGCACGGCTCGGCCGCCGCCGGCTCGCCGCACCCACCGGCCGCTCTCGCGGCGATCGTGCGCCTGTACGGCCTACGCGACTGGATCGAGCAGGGCTACAAACAGGTTAAGGACGAACTGGGTTGGGCCGACTTCCAGGTTCGCTCCTCGGTGGCGATCCGCCGCCACCAGAGGCTGGTGATGGCCGTGTTCTGCTTTTGCCGGCACACCTGGCTGGCCGGTAGCCCACCCGATGGCACCGCAGATCCGGGCGATGAACCGCCACCTTCACCGGGCGAGAATCATGCCAACGGCGGGCAGACCGTCGAGAGCCGGGGAAAAAATCAGCTCCGGCAGCCGGCTCCGGCCATCTTGGCTGTCAGCGCTGCGCCACGTGTGCGGCTGGCTCACCCCCTGGATACGGCTCCAGCGCTACTGGCGTGCCTGGTCCAACGCGCCCCCGCCCCCTGAACTCCAGCGCCTACTTGCCGCCGTCGGAGCCGGACACGCACTCAACCTCTACGTCCAGATTTAACAGACCACCGGTAGGCGTGTTGCGTTCTCTACCTCGATCAACGCGGAGAAGAGGCCAACGGTCTCGCTTCCTTGGCCGGATTCGTGCAATCGGTCTCCGTTCGCTAAGAGGGCGGTGATCGTGCAGGTGATGCTCCCTCCCTAAAAAAGCTGTACATATCCCCGTATAATCGTCCGGCATCCTCAAGATCATCCGATGCGTGTCCTGCCTGGTAGGGCTGTCAAGCGGGAACCGCAAATCGAGAAGGGGTCCGCTGCATGGCGTATTGGTGGGTGAACCAGCGGCGTTCGTTTTGGCAGGAGCTAGAAGCGGGGATCCTCTGGGCACCTATCCGCAACCAGGCCGGTAGGCGCCAATCGCACTGGGAAACGATGACTGAGGTGCGTCCAGGTGACACAGTGATCCACTACGCCTCCGGAGTGACCGCTCTTAGCATCGTGACTGCCGCCGCCGTCCCCACTCGTCGCCCTCGGCAACTGCCTGAAGGCCTCTGGGGCGACGGTGGCAGACTTGTGCGAGCCGCCTACCGCGGGGCGTCACAGGTAGTTCCGCTGGACGACATTCCCGAGATGTGGCGCACCGGCCATTCATCATCAGGGCCCTTTAATCGCGATGGTGGTGTCAAGCAAGGTTATTTGTTCTCTGTCGACGATTCTTTCGCCAACCGATTCCTAGAGCGTTTTGGCGATCGTTTTCCGGATGCTCCTTTCATACTCCCTGCTGAGGCTAAGGATAGTGCCGCGGACCTACTTCGACGGCTACTTGGTCACGATCTTCAGACCATTCGTGGCCGACTAAATCGCATAATCGACGTACAGTCTTCATACGCCCTAGTCGCGACAGAACGCTCACCAAGCGGGCAACGGGTGGCAATCACTGATGTGCAGGCTGCTCTCGAGACGCTCCGCTCTGTAGGTCGCGTGGTGATCCGCCCTGAGGAGATTGGCTATCGCAGCGCCTTCATCGGAGCAGTGCTGCTCACTCTTCCGGGAGTTCAACTGATAGATGGAACACCGCCTGTTATCGCTGTGCGCCCTCTCGACGCGATTGATACGTCTACGGAGGATCAAGAGACGTTCAGCTACGATGGCGATCTGGATCGACCAGTGACTGCTGTGCAGCGTGGCGAACAAGCCGCATTACGCCGACTCTTATTTGGTTCGGAAACTACTGCAGTGTGCGCGCTCTGCGGCGAGACTTACCCTGTTCGATTCCTGGTTGCCGCACACGTGAAGATGCGAAGCCTCTGCAGTGACGAAGAGCGCCGCGACCTGGCTCACATTGCGATGCCAGCATGTCAGTTTGGTTGTGACGCCCTTTATGAAACTGGCTACATCTCCGTTGATCAGGACGGGAACGTCGCATCCACTACTGCAGAAACCAGCGGATTTCTAGCTGATCAACTGGCACGCCTAGCAGGACGACCGTGCCTTACATTCACTGAGAACAATCGTCGCTATTTTGAGTGGCATTACTCTAAGCGATTTCGTGGCTGATGCTGCTATGGACTACGTCGTCGGCGTAGAGCACCGGTAGATCGGCGGCTATGGCCTTAGGGTCCAACGGAATGCAGCGGAGAACGATGTGCTTCGACGGAGTGTGTGAAATCGGCAAGGTCGAGCCCGGCCTCGGCAGCGAGGGGCGATGTTGAGAACCGCACTCAAAGATTAGAAGTTGATCAGTAATCCTGGGCCGCCGGCGGGTTCTCTGTGACCAAGGGCTGTTCCCGCTCGCCGCGCCGCAGTTCGGCGTTCTCCCGCTCCAGTTCGCGGATGCGGGCGCGTTCCGGGCCGGTCAGCGGCGGTTCGGCCTCAGGGGTCAGGGTCTTGTGCAGGTTGACCCAGCTGCCGAGGGTCGTGGGATTCACCTCGAACTCGCGGGCCATCGAGGCGACCGTGCGGGGCCGGCCAGCACCATGCGGACGGCTTCCTCTTTGAACTCCGGCGAGAACTGCCTGCGACGTCTGGTCGTGTACCTGTCTCTTCCAGACTCTCTGTCAGGTTATGTCCCTGATTGTCAGGAAACCGTAGGGCACCTCACCACGTCACTCGGTGGCAAGCCGATGGGGGCCATCCCGCACCGAACCTCGAAAGCCCGGAAGGGACGCACCCATCATGCCAAGCACCCACGCGGTCGCCGGACTCATAACCCGGCTCCACGACCCCCAATACGCCTGCTGGGCCTCCCAGATCCGCCGGGCCGGCGGCTGCCGACAGCCCATCCACCTCCGCGGCCACGTCCACCACGTCGACCCCACCACCGGCCAACGCCTCCACAGCTACACCACTGCCACCGAACCGGACGGCATCCTGCGCCTCCCCTGCAATACCCGCCGCGCGACCCGCTGCCCGTCCTGCGCCGAGACCTACCGGGCCGACACCTACCAACTCATCCGCCTCATCCGCGCCGGCCTCGTCGGCGGCAAGGGCGTCCCGGCCTCGATCACCGCCCACCCCTGCCTGTTCATCACCCTCACCGCCCCATCCTTCGGTACCGTCCACACCCGGCGGGAGAAGAACGGGACGGTCCTTCCCTGTCACGCCTGGCGGGATGCCGCCACCTGCCCGCCCGGCACGGTGCCGACGAGTCCTGTCTCGGGGAGCCGCTGTGCCCGGACTGCTACGACTACTCCGGCAGCGTGCTGTTCAATGCGCTCGCTCCCCAGCTGTGGAAGTACGTCACCGACGCTCTGCGCCGCCGCGTCGCCAAAACCGCGGGCCTGACTCTGCGGGAGCTGCGCGAGCAGGTCACCATCTCCTTCGCCAAGGTCGCCGAATACCAAAAGCGCGGCGTCGTCCACTTCCACGCCGTCGTCCGCCTCGACGGTCCCGACGGGCCCACCTCACCGCCTCCGGCCTGGGCAACGGCCGAGATGCTGACGCACGCCGTACAACACGCCGCTCAAGCAGTGACCGCCACCATCCCCGCCACAGATGCCGAACCCGCGCGCGTCCTGCGCTGGGGACGACAGCTCGACATCCGCGAGATCACCATGGACGGTGAGCTGTCGGATCAGGCCGTGGCCGGCTACATCGCCAAGTACGCCACCAAGGCCGCCGAATGCGTCGGCACCCTGGACCGGCGCATCAACCCTCTCGACGACCTCCAAGCCTTCGGCCTCCGCGACCACCCCCGCCGTCTCATCGCCGAATGCCTGCGCCTGGGCGAACTCGACGAGCTGGCCGACCTCCACCTTGCCCAGTGGGCCCACATGCTGGGCTTTCGCGGCCACTTCTCCACCCGCTCCCGGCACTACTCCACCACCATGGGCTCCATCCGCGACGAGCGTCGTGACTTCGCCCGCACCGAAGAGATCACCACCGGCCGTCTGCCCCTGTTCGACGACGACACCGTCCTCGTGATCGCCACCTGGGAGTACGCAGGCAAGGGCTTCTCCGCCGGTGACGCCCTCCTCGCCGCCGCGCTGACCGGAAAACCTCTACCTGCGCCTCCAACGCTCGGGGGAGGCGCCTGATGCCTCGACGTGACGACAAGCTCCTCACCCTGCCCGAAGTGCTCACCGAGCTGAACGGAGTCTCTCGCCGCACCTTCTACCGGTGGCGTGAGCTAGGCAAGGCACCGGTCTGCATCCAGTACCCCAATGACGAGCTGCGTGTCCGGCGCAGCGACCTCGAAGCGTGGCTCGACTCGCTGCGGGAGGCGTCGTGACCGTCACCTATGAAGTGCGCATCTGGGAAGTCCGCCGGAACCAGTCCAGCAAGGCACCATCCTTCGAAGCGCGTTGGAAGGCCGGCACCAAGTCACGGTCCAAGACCTTCCGGACCAAGGCGCTGGCCGAGAACTTCCTGTCCGACCTCCGCCAGGCAGCGAGGAAGGGGGAGGCGTTCGACATCGCCACCGGGTTGCCGGTCTTGATGCTGGCGGCGGACTCTGAGCCTTCGGGGCCGTCTGTCATGCATTTCGCGCAGTCGTATGTGGTCGGCCGGTGGCGGAGGACAGCTCCGCGGACGCGGGAGACCGAGGCGTACGCGCTGCTGTCGTTGATCCCGGCGCTGGTGGCCGACGTTCCGGACCGACCGGAGGACGACGAACTGCGACAGGTGCTACGTAACCACGTGCTGCTTCCCGAGAGCCGGCGGGGGACGCTGACCCGCGCGCAGACCATGGCGCTGCGCTGGCTGGAGAAGGCGTCCCTTCCGCTGGCGGATCTTCAGGAGGCACGCGTCGTCCGGACCGCACTCGATGCCATCTCGGTCACCTTCGACGGCAAGGAAGCCGCAGCCAACACCGTACGGCGGAAGCGGGCGATCCTTCACCACCTCCTGGAGCTGGCAGTGGAACAGAAGGTGTTCGCGACCAACCCATTGCACGAGATCAAGTGGAAGCCACCCAAGGCCGTCACCGTCGTCGACCCCCGTACGGTGATCAATCCGGCCCAGGCGAAGCAGCTCTTGGCCGCCGTGCCCAAGGTCGGCCGTACTCGGGGCGTCCGGCTCAAGGCCCTGTTCGCCTGCATCTACTACGCGGGTCTGCGCCCGGAGGAGGCTGCGGACCTTCGCCTGAGGAACTGCACTCTGCCCGAATCGGGATGGGGCCAGATCATCCTGGAGAGGGCGCGACCGCAGGCGAACAAGCGATGGACCAACTCGGGGGAGACCCATGAGTCGCGCAGTCTCAAGCACCGGGCGACGAAGGAAACCAGGGAGATTCCCATCCCGCCTGCCCTGGTCGCCATCCTTCGCGAACACATCGACGCCTACGGCACCGAGGACGACGGCCGGCTCTTCCGGACCACCAAGGGAAGTTCCTACTCCAGCTCGGCATGCTCCTACGTCTGGCAGGAAGCGCGAGCGCTCGTCTTCACCGATGAGCAGGTGAGGTCGCCGCTCGCCGCCCGGCCCTACGACCTGCGACACGCCGCCCTGTCCCTCTGGCTCAACGCGGGCGTACCGGCCACCGAGGTGGCCAAGCGAGCCGGGCACAGCGTGGAGGTCCTTCACCGGGTGTACGCCAAGTGCATGGAAGGACAGCAGGAACGGATGAACGGGAAGATCAGCAGCGCTCTCGATGGGTGATCGACACAGATGCTCGTCTCGGGCCCTGGTACAAGCCGGGGCCTTCTTCATTGAGGGCTTCGTCAAGGTTCGGCAGGCGCCCCCGTGGGGATGGCCCAGCGGCCTGCCGCACCTTGAGGAGTGGGTTGGTCAGTTGCCTTGGGGCGGGCCGAGCGGGGCCTCGGTGCTGTCGACCAGCTCGCAGTCGGCCACGGGCCCGTTGGAGACGCGCGCCCGGATGGCGGCGATTATCCCCCCCTGATTCTCGGAGACGCTGAACTCCAGCACCGCGACCTGGTCGTCCTTGACGATCTTGGGGTCGATCGTGAAGCCTCGCCCCCAGTTCTCCGGTACCGAGACGCTGAGGGGAGCGTCCTCCTTGGACAGGAAGCTCTCGCTGCGGGGCTGCGGGCTGCACTGCTTGCCCATGGGAACGTAGTCCACGACCGCGTTGAGACCCATGTCCCGCAGATCTGCCTGCAGGCTTTTAGGGTCCTTGGCCTCGTTGATGGTGATGAGGATGGTGCCGTCGTCATTCTGGGAGACGGCGTAGGCCGCGCCGCCGCCCAGAGCCAGCGGGGCGGCGATCGCCACGGCAGCGGCGGCGGCCAGCACTGGGGCCAGGACGGCAGGGCGCAGCAGCCGCCACTTCGCCTTGGCTGGCTGAGCGTCCTGGTGAATCTCGGTCATCACGAACTCCTTGAGCTGCCGGTGCCGGTCCCGCGGGAGTTCGGGCTCCACCTGAGACGGCAGCAGCCGGGCCAGCTCTTCTCGCTCGCCTGCGTTCATCGGTACTCCTCCCTTGTGAACCGGACCGCGGTATCGCGGTCACCTCTTACCTGTCGTGACGGCCGAGGCGGTTCCCTTTCAGCCGCGAATTTCTCCAGTTTTCTTCGCGCCCGGGACAGCCGGGACCGGACCGTGCCCACCGAGATGCCGAGCGCCTCGGCCGCCTCGGCGTAGCCGAGGCCCGCCCCGACGACCAGCGCGAACACCTCCTGCTCCTGGCGGCGCAGCCTGCCGTAGACCCGTCGGATCGCAGCCAGCCGCTCGGCGTCGTCGATGCGCCCTACCACCTCGTCGGCGAGGTCCGGGACCTCCTCGCTTCTGGGCATCCGGGTCAGGGCGTCGTTGTATCGGCGGGCGGCCCGCCGGGTATTGCGCGCGACGTTGGTGGCGATGCCCAGCAACCACGGCCGCAGGGAGCCGTCGTTGGCGTCGATGCGGTGCCGCAGCCGCCAGGCCTCCAGGAAGGTCAGGGACGTCACATCCTCGGCGGTCGACCAGTTGCCCGTCAGCCGGAAGGCATGGCCGTACACCGATCGGGCGAACTCATCGAAGAGCTGCTCGAACGCCTCTGTATCCCCGTCACGTATCCGGGCACGTATTGACATGTCCACACACAGGGACTGTCCACAGCGCCACCTGGGTTCCCGAAAAGCACAAAGAAGAAGTCCGGCGGTAGTGACGGCTACAACTTGCAGGACGAGCAGTGGGAAGTCCGCCGGTTCTTCGTCCGCGACTCGAATGGCCGCGTGGTCAACATCCTGGGGCATCGATGACCACAAAGATCCGGCAGCAGTATTAGCTGATGTGCGGCACAGCCCTGCCAGCCAGGAAGTGGCCGATCCGCAGCCGCATTGACCGGTCCACCGCCAGCGTCTCGACCTCCTCGCGTGGCACCCAACGGACTTCGCGAGATTCGTCGCCTGGTGTCGGCTCGCCCTCGACGGCGCGACCGGTGAGCACGATGGAGAACTCCTGGCGAGCCTCGCCGTTGGAGGTGTAGAGGATGACGTGCCGAGGATCGGTGTAGGTGCCGATCAGGCCGGTGATCTCACACCTGATTCCGGTCTCCTCCAGTGTCTCGCGGATCGCAGCCCCGGGAAGGGACTCGCCCAGGTCGATCGCGCCGCCGGGCAGGGCCAACTGCTGCCATCAGTGCGGCGAATCATCAGGATGTCCCCGGCATCGTTGGTGACCACGACATTCACCGAGGGGACAAGGGCGTTGGGTGTGGGCGCCTCGGGGTCGTCGTAGAAGTCCAGCCGGTGGGCCATGGGGCAGAACTCTACTGGTGTAGCACCGGCCTGGACGGCTCTGAAACTGTCGGCGTAGGTCGCGACCAGCCGCTGCCCATCACCTTGGGCGTTGGAGGCGAGGTGATGTCGGAGGCTTGACCGGCACACCGTTCTTCCAGGATCTTGGCCGGGTGACTTGCGGCCCTGGTGAGGGAGACGCTCCGTCAAAAGGCGTCTCTGGCTCTGACAAGGTCGTGTCGGCTGTTCCTCGGCGGCGACTCTTGATAGCGGTGATGGTTACGGTGGTTGCCGTCGTCCTGTGTGTGGTGGCGACGGGTTTCTTGCTCCAGGAACGGCCGTCCCTCACCGTCCTGCCCCCGCCCGACGGGCCTTGGCCGGAGACGCTCTTCTCCGTCTGGCTCTGTCCGGACAAGAAGGGAGAAGGCGAGGGCGCCGAGAAATGCCGGAGCGGAGTCACCGACCGGCAGCGGCGAGCGGTCGAGACGGCGATCCGCGGAGTGCCCGGTGTCGAGAAGTTCATGTTTGTGAGTGCCGAAGAGGCGGCCAGGCAGACGGCCGAGCAGTTCGGTGAGGAGGGTCTCCTCACCGAGGAGGAGGCTCCACCGTCGTTCGACGGCCACCTGCGGAACGTCGGGGATGAGGACGCGACGCGTCCCCTGATGGACGGCCTGCGAGCGGCTGTTGAGGACCTGCCTGGCGTGGTGTCAGTGAACTTCTCCACCGAGCACCTCTTCTGGGACGGAAAATCGGATCTGTCGGTCCAGCTCTGCGGGGAGGGCTTGGAGCAGGAACCGCCCTGTACGGGGCGGGGACGGCCCACCGGGCAGGAGCGAGAGGCGATCGAGGCGGTGCTCGCGACGGTCGACGGGATCGACAAGGTCTATTTCCAGGAGGCCGAGCACACGCGCAAGGTCGCCGAGTACATGCTGGGCGAGCCGCCCGCCCTTCATGAGGTGGTCGAGAGCTACGAGATCAAGATTACCGACAGGCGGGCGGTGGACGCGGTCAAGTCGGTGCTCCGGAATGTTTCAGGAGTAGGCAAGGTCGTGGTGCGGTAGTCCGGCCTCCGGGGCGGCCGGGAGAATTCAGGGTGGAGAGGGTTCTGGCGCAGTAGATATTTGTTCGGCTCTAGCAGAGGCTCATCCTTGTCCGCTGCCCGATAGACCTACTGTGATGCGTCACGCGGTCACAGCAGAGAGATAGGCAGAACGGGTATATATCTCAATCCTGCCAGTCGTCTGGGCATAGTTCGGGCCTTTCTTCATTGAGACTAGTTACCCCTGGAAGTGCAGCGCGAGCTCGGCAAACCTGTACCCGTTCAATGCTGCGAACAGGAGATAGGTGATCCACGCCGCCCTGTGTCGTCGCAGGATCAGGACCACGACTGTGAAGAGGAACAAGCTGGTCCCTGAGCAAAGAAGGGCGAAAAGCACCGAGTCCGGATCGCTGAATTCCGGCATCTCCAGGTCCCAGCTGTAGCTGGTCGGTATGAAGCTGATGAGCATCGCGAACAGCGCCAGGATGAAGATGCCGGCACTCATCAGGGCCACAGCAACCTTTTGTGAGCCGCGGTCGTGCGCGTCAAGGTTGCCCTGTCTCTCTGGGGCTTCGCTGCTCATGACAGAACCTCCTATGTTCCACCGGGTATCCGGTGGTTCTCTAAAAGATCATTCACCGGCGGCGCGCAGGATGTCCATCGCGTAGATCACATCGGCGACCACATGGTTCGAGGAATGCTCATGACCGGCCCAGGTTTCGCGGTCGATCCAGACCGTTCGTAGGCCGGCCGCCTGCCCTCCACCGATGTCCGCGACGAGGTGGTCTCCGACCATCCAGCCCCCGCCGGCGAGACTCGTACCGCACCGCTTGGCAGCGATCTCGAACAGGTCAACGTCGGGCTTGCGGATGTCCTCGACGCCCGAGAGTGCGTAGCCGTCGACGGCATCGGCCAGTCCCGTCCGCTGGATCTTGCCGAGCTGGTTGTCCGCTGTCCCGTTCGTAACGATCCCGACCCGCCGTCCGGACGCGCGTAGCTCTGTCAGTGCGGCTATGACCTCGGGACGACACCCGACAAGATGGGGCATCCGGCGGCGGTACGCGGTCCACAGATCCGCTGCCGAAGCGGATAGCTTGAACCGCTCGCGCACCTTGGCGAAGAACAACTCACGGTGGGGCAGGCCGTTACGGTCCAGCTTGACCAGGTGGTCGATGGCCTTCCGGCTGAGTCGATGCTCTTCGGCGAACTCATGAGCCCACAGTAGGAAGGCGGCGTCCAGGTCGATGAGTGTGTTGTCCAGGTCGAAGAGCGCCAATCGCTGCACGGTGCCCGATCTTAGGCGGGGCCGACTTCGCCCTGCAGGCCCGTGCTCCGGCCGCCGGCCGGTGCTGTGGGATCGGTGACTGCGGCCCGCTCAGAGGAGAGGTGACCTGCGGAAACACTCCAAGATCCATCCCACGCATATCCCACAGCCGCTGACATACGGCTGCCTACGCTGGCACACGGCTGCGCAGAGCTGGATGGCGATCGGAAAGATATGCCCAGGTCAAGGGCGTGATCGCTGGTCGAGAGAGTGCCCCCGGCATGATTCGAACATGCGACACCCGCTTTAGGAGAGCGGTGTCCGTACGGCTGTTTCACGTGGCGTGAGCTGCGCGAGCACCTCAGGCGGCCTACGCCCATTACAAGATCATCTCGTACATGTCCCGCATCCGCCGAGGTCGGCCACCACGTCACCCGGTGGCAAGGTCCGGCGAAGGAGGGCCACCGTAGCTGATCGCCCTGCCCCTGTATGGCGCGAACCAAACCGGCGATCGTCACGGGCTGACCCCTGAGTACCTGATCCGTAGCCAGTTCGAGATCGTTCACGGACGTCCACCGCCGTCAGAAACCTGCTCAGTGTCCCTTTGGCTTGATCAGCTTCCAGGGGCGTACCCGACGTTAGCAGGATTGATCGGGCCGACGGCCACCCCGAGACGGCATGCCGGTGTGGCCGCTCGGTGATCAACCGGCCCACTGGACCACGGGTACGAACTTGCCCCAGAACTTCCCGCCGACCAAGGCTTAAGAGTTGAGAAAGTTCCATGCCGTCATACACAACGTCACCGTTGCGACGAACGCTGCGCCCGAACTCGCAAGGATGCTGATTGTCCCAGCGCCAGCCAGGTGAAACAGAAAAGCAGTCCCAGCCGCAACAAGCACGGAAGCGACGAGAATGATCGCCAGCCAGACAGGCCGGCTCGAAGAGTGGTGGTTCTCTGACACTGGAGCTGCCCCTTCGTCCTAGATGAGGGACGCCATGGCCGTGAGCATGGCGTTCTAACGGATAGCTCGTTTCCTCGGATCCGCCCCAACCAGCGTCGGCGCTGGCATCACAGACAGTCGCATAAAGAAAAACCCCAGGTCAAACGACTGTGAGCACGCTTGTGCTGTATCAACAGAGCGATCGTAATGGATGGGCAAGGAAGCCCTGCTGTAAGGCTCCAGTTGCTACACAGGACTACTTAGGAGCCTTTACTGGATAGGGTAGGTAGCTCCAGGACCCCCGAACCCCCGGTACCCCCGCACCCCCCGTTTCTCCAGTGCAAAGGTCTAGAAGATGCCCACCCTCGAGTCCCACACTGAGGCTCGCCGTCTCCTCGCCCGTGCAGCAGAGAGGTCCCAGCGTTCGAACGTCGCGTATTCCCTCGAATTCGTCAGGTCACTGAACCTGTCGCCAAACGAACCCATGTCTGCCCCACCACTTGCCCAGCTGATTCAAGGAGGACGCGGAGGGCAGGTGAGATTGCAGCTCTATCTACTGTTCACTATGAGTGCGACACAGCGTCCATTTGACATCCGGAATCCGCCAACACCTATGACTCTAGCCCGTACTCTAGACCTACCGCCCTCCACTGGACCAAGGCGCATCAATAACAACATGAGATGGCTGGCACAACACGGCTTTATCGAGCTGACCAAGCGTCCCGGATTGACATCCTCGATTCAGTTGCTCTCTCTCCAGGGGGATGGCGCCCCCTTGACTGATCCACGCGCGGGAGAGCGATACATAACCATACCGATCACATTTTGGTCACGCGGCTGGCTTCTTGAGTTATCGCCTACAGGAATAGCTGTATTTTTCGCTCTAACTGAAGCCCTTGGAGGGTATAGCGAACCAAGGTATCTCCTAAGAGATCGGCGAGAGAGTTACGGCCTCTCTCATGACACGTGGACCCGTGGGCAACGTGAGCTAGAACAGCTCGGGCTACTCAAGGTTAATCGCGCACCCCAAGGTAACGATTATGACTACTACCGGCTACGAAATACTTATTGGATTGACACGGATTGGCTAAACATGCCACCACCTGAATTTTAAAACCCCGCACCTAGCGCCACCAGCCAGGCTATTTGGCTGTAGATGGATCGCGACTGGGGCAAGCGAAAGAATGACTATTGTCTAATCAGTTCGCCAAACTAGAGAGGTCGAAATAATCCCGGACCCTTCGGAAGAAGACCTCATGCCGGGGATGGCCAGCCCTGTCGGGAATAATGCAATCGCCTTGCGGGCCGTATGAAAGATACGCCCGAGGCCGCCCCGCGTCTCACGGAACGCGGAGCGGAACAGGGACATTCAGAAGATCACCTCTGCCCCGAAGAGGACACGGGGAAATCTTGCCGAGGGCAGAGTTTCCCCTGCCCAAAGCCCTACTTCAGCAGTTGCCTGGCCATGACGAGGCGCTGGATCTGGTTGGTGCCCTTGTAGATCTGGGTGATCTCCGGGACCGGATCCGGTCACCTGGGGAAACGGCTCGATCATGCCAGTGAACAGGGATTACGCCTGTGGCCGTCTCGCGTCACTTCTCACTGATTTCGGCGCTCCCACGGAACAGTGACGGAACACGGCGCCTCATCGGTCAGGTGGCCACGCTCGATCGACCCGCAGGTTCATCGGGCACAGACGACCCAACTCCTCGGAGAACTCCCGCTCGCCGATCTCATATGGCGCGAACTCATCGAGATCCAACTGAGCGTAGGTCAAGCCGCCGTACCGGTCCTCGTCGTGTTCCGCGTCGTAGGCGATCACCGTACCGTTGGCGTAGACCTCGACTTGCGCATGGGCGTACCCCTCGTCGTCGAGCGCCAGATAGAACGTGGACGTTCCCCAGCTCGCGTACTGATCCCCACGATCCTCGCCCCACCCTCGCCGGAAGTACCTCACCCCATCAGCGTCCTTTCCGAACCGCCTTACCCTGGCAGGAGACGAGAGGGTACGCATGAGTGCAGAAGCATGGCATTGGCTCCGGCCACGGCTCATGCTCGGGTAGAGGCTACCGGGAACCATCCTGCCCACTCCATGGCCTGCCGGAGTGACCGGGATATTCGCAGACCTCCGCCTCCCCGGGACCGGCTTCGCGGGTGTCGTCCTCCTGCCATACGACGCCGACCGGCAGAGCTCGTCGCGACCGTGCGCGCCGCCGCCCAGCTGAGAAACCGGGCCGGCACCCCATAGACCGACGAGACCAGGCCCGCGATTGGCGGGTGGCGGGCCTGGTCGTTGTCGGACCCGGATGGGATCGTGAGGGTGTTCTCCTGACTCCGTGGTTCGCCGAGGAGGAAATGTGTCCCCCCATGAGGAGCGCCTAACGCCCGCCAGCCGCGTTGTCGTGCTGGTGTCCGGTCTAGTGGTGTTGGGCCTAGCTATCGCCGGCGTCATCACCTACGACCAGCGTGTGGCCGGCTTCGCTTCCGCCCCCTCCACGGACGTCATGTTCGGGCACATCAGCTCGGTGATAACCATCACGGGGACGGCGTTCGCTGCAGTGCACATGTTCATGTGTGCCAGGTCAGGTGCCCGGCCTTCCCTTGCGGTATACATCGCCGCCGCGATTCTCGGCGTGGTGCCCTTGTTCGTCCGGCCGTGATGCGCCCTGAGCTAGAGACGTTCAACGGTGAGGGCTATGGAACGACGGGGAGGAATATGGCCTGGTCGGTCCCGTCCCGTCGCGGCACTCCGATGGAACCGGACAACCTCCGGCGGAGCTGGGGGAGCGATTCGCAAGGCCTCCGGCCTCGGCAGCATGCGCTTTCACGACCTTCGCCACACCTGCGTCACCCTGCTGCTCAACCTCGGCGTTCCGCCCCAGGTCGTACGCGACATCGTTGGCCACAGCGACATTGAAGTGACCATGACCATCTACGCCCGCGTCTCCCTCGATGACAAGCGTTCGGCACTCACCAAGCTTGGTAGCGCTCTCACTTGATCGTCTCGATGCCAGCGCCTCAGTCGAAACAGGTTGAGGCGCTGATCGTTTATGGTGAAACTTGTTCTATGGAATCTGATGAGTCTCCGCAACGAGTCTGGCCGAATGTAAACAGCGATCTTTTTCGGGAGGTCGCCCACCAGACCGCGACCACCGCATTCCCGTTGTATCGACGTTCGGCCACAGACCCATGGTTCGGACATGTGGAAGGTTTCCGGCTCGCAGCTAGCGCCATCCTAAAAGAGGTCGAAACCGGAAATCCGAATCAAGACAGCATGGTTCTCCCGTTCTTGGTCTGCTGGCGTCACTACGTCGAGCTCCATCTCAAGTCTCTGATCAACCAGGTTCAGTTCGAGCTTGGACTACCCGTCGAGGTGCCGAAGACCCACCGGCTCGACAGGTTGTGGCGCGAGGCCGCCGCCCTTATCGACCAGTCAGAGGCATTCGGCGACGACGAGACCCAGGGTCACGTAGGCCGCCTCATACTCCAACTTCACGAAATGGATCCGACAGGACAGGAAGCTCGATACCCGATCAACACCAAGGGTTCCTTCACTCTCGAAGGTCTGTGGTCTCTGGACATGCGAGCGTTCCACAACGAGATGGAGGGTATCGCTGGGTATCTCAAGGGCTCAGAGATCGGCATCGACGAGCACTTCCGCTTCCTCTGAGAAGTGGCCGAAGAGTGGTGACGTTGCTATCAGCGTTGCTGTCACCGGAGATCAAAAATACCCCGGACATGACTGACTATGGGCCTTTTTGCTGCCTAAACTAGTTAGTCAGGGGTGGGGGCGAACCGCCGACCTTCCGCTTTTCAGGCGGAACGATCACCCTGCTCCGCCCAATCGATACGAGGTCAGAGGGCTGTGGACGACTGTCGCCGTGTGCTCGCGGTGGCCGACGTTGTCGTCACCGTTGTCGTCAGCCCCACCTCGCATAGCCTGCGGTGGAGGCTCAAAGCATTCAGAGACTCCGTGGTGTCAGCACCACCAGCTCAGGCCAGCCGCGGAAGTGCTCACGAGTACTTCGTAGTCATCGCCGTACTCCTCTCCCGTCGCATCCTCAAACTGCACAAAGAGCTCGACGTTCCTTCCTTCGACGGACTTGGTGAAGCAGTACACCCCTTCACCGTCATCCTCAGGAGGGGGCGTCCACCCGTTCTTGAGCGCGATGTCTTGGTAGAAGGACAGCACGTCGGCTCGCGGGCCCGAGGGACGGTAGGTCTGCCAGATGGTTGTGATCCGGTCGTCCTCCTCACAAGAGCTGTCGCGTCCCTCCTGCGGTGTGGCGCTTGCCGGACGAACGTCGAGGATGCCGAGAGAGTCGACGAGCCGGTCATCGTCAGCATCGCACCCATAGTTCAGCACGAAGAAAGCGGCGGGAACAAGCAGAGCACCGCCCCACACAGCAGCGGCCACAAGCACCGCGATCGTCGAGCGCTTCATGATCAGTAGCTTAGTGCGCTCGCACATTCACCCAACAGGGACGCTGTAGCCGTCTCTGGATGCAGCACGGTCGTAGTTCCACTTATGGCCACTTCATTACGAGTGAGAACGAAAACGTCCTCAAGTGTCCATGTCCCTCCGACAACCCATGTCGCGCGTCACCATGAGGGTCCGGTCATCCACGAGCGTCCATGATCACCCAAGGCCGTTGTTAACATCCGGGTCACGAAGCAAAATCGCTATACCCGAGCGCCTTGGCGTTGATGGACTTGTCCCCCCGCCCAAATCGCTGCTGTATCCATCGTTTCGCTCTGCACCACCTGGATCTTGGGATCTCAGCATCGGAATCGTCGCCGGGATGCCACGCGCAGGGACTCATCATGATCCAGTTGGCAGTAGCGGCCTGGATTTGTGCCAGGATCTCGACGGCTTTCATAATCTTGTCTCGCGCATCACCTTCTGAAGTGCTTGTGCCGTGGCGAAGTTCGACAAGGGCGTCGGTGGCTATCACAGTTCTGCGATGAACCCACTCCGCATAGCGGCGATGCCTGCGGCTGTTGCCGTATATCGCAGCCATCTTGGCCGCCCAAAAAAGGAACTGGTTGCCAGCTTTACGCAGCTCGTTCACGTCGCTGTCGGGATCGAGCGCCGTGAACGTGGCATCGATCGCGTTCATGAACTCGATAGCGAGCGCCGTTCGTCGCTCTTCTCTGCGTGCTCGCCTGTCAAACCAGATCACGGTCAAGGCGACGATCAGGGCTACTACCGCACCGAGTAGCGCGCCTCCGAAGTCGCTCAGCCACACGTCGCGAGTCGGGTCCCAGTCGTCCGGCACTTTCACGTAGATTGTTGGAGGTGGACTCGGCTGGGCGGTAACAAACTCAGTCTCTGTCACCGTCACGTGAGGGGAAGGCCCGGGGGTTGGCGAGATCACAGCGTCCAGTCTCTCTGAAGTGCCACGACAGTGGACCACATGAGTGAACGATCACGCCTCTGAGCTTCCCCCGCAGGACGGACGATGAGCGCGGCCGCGCAGATCACCATGGTCCGCACCATCGAGCAGATCCTCGGGATCTAGCCGATGAAGCTAGAAGGACAGCGCGGCCACCCCGATGGCCATGGCCTTCACCGACAAGCCGGACTTCACCCCGTTCAATTCGGTGCCAAACCGGACCTCGTTGACCGACGGCCTCAAGACCCAGCCGTCCTACGGTCCGGGCGTCCCGGCCCCGGCCTGCCCAGGCGGTTGCGGCCACGACGACTGCCACCCTGCCAATGGCGCAGCAGGGCGGCGGCAGAGTGGAGGCCTGGGCGGTGAAGCAGGACCTCACTGGGGCGGACACCAAGCCGGACTCCGCCAGCCTGACGCAGATGGATCGCCTGACCTGGTGCGAGGCACAACTGGACCCTGCCGTCCCCGGGAGGGGGTGATCCACGCCCCGAACGACGTACCCGGCGCCTACTTGTCGTTCGCCGAGAACGACGGCTGACGACGGACGATCGACGGCGGCGGCCCCGGGACCCGGTGCCACCACCGGCATGTCGGCGTCCCGTACTCCTCGCGGGCCCGGCCCAGCCGCCCGCCATGGGATGATCAGTTCAGTTGAAGGCGCCGGCCCGCGGGGGACAGCATGAGTGACGGCACCGGACATCTGTCCAAGCTCGTCTGGTCGGTGGCTGACCTGCTGCGCGGCGACTTCAAGCCTTCTGAGTACGGGCGGGTGATCCTGCCGTTCACGGTGCTGCGCCGACTGGACTGCCTGCTGGCCCCGACACGGCAGGCGGTGCTCGACGAGGCCGAGCGCACCGACGGCGGGCAGGAGTGGGAGCAGCGCCTGACGGCCGCCTCGGGTTGGCCCTTTTACAACTCCAGCCGATTCTCCATGGAGAGCGTGCTCAGCGATCCGGAGAACGCCGACCGGGTGCTCCTGGCCTATGTCAACGGGTACTCCCGCAACGTCAGGGAACTGCTGGACGGTTTCGAGTTCGAGTGGACAACCACCCGCCTGTACCAAGCCCGGCTCCTTCACCACGTCGTCGCGCAGTTCATCTCGATCGACCTGGGGCAGATGATCAACGACGTCCACATGGAGAGCCTCTTTGAGGAGCTCGTCCGGCGGTCCGCAGAGAGCGGCCACGAGACGAGCTGGGAGCACTACACTCCCCGGGACGTCGCCCACCTGATGGCTGGCTTCCTCATCTCCTCCGACTCGGACCTCCTGACGTCTCCGCACGCCGTCCACACCATCCTGGACCCGACCTGCGGGACAGCTGGCCTGCTGACCGAGGCAGCCTCGTATATCGCATCGATGAACCCACGGGCGGACGTCACGCTGTACGGCCAGGAGATCAACCGGGATTCATGGGCGGTCTCCCGCGCCACCATGATGATCAGCGGCCGCCGGTCCTCGACGATCGCCTTCGGGAATGTCCTCGCCGAGGACGGGCACCAGGGTGCCGCCTTCGACTACCTTCTCGCTAATCCGCCGTTCGGCGTCGACTGGAAGAAGAGCGAGTACGCGGTTCGTTCGGAGCACGAGCAGCTCGGCTTCGTGGGCCGCTTCGGGGCCGGTCTTCCCCGGATCAACGACGGCTCACTGCTCTTCCTGCAGCACATGCTGGCAAAGATGAAGCCGGTGAGCGCCTCGGGTGAGGGCGGTAGCCGGATCGCGGTCATCTTCAACGGCTCCCCGATGTACGCCGGGGGCGCGGGGTCTGGCGAATCGGACATCCGGCGGTGGATCGTGGAGAACGACTGGCTCGAGGCTGTGGTCGCGCTGCCTGACCACCTCTTCCACACCACCGGCATCAGCACCTACCTGTGGGTCCTCAGCAACCGCAAGCCGGTACAGCGCAGGGGCCAGGTGCTGCTGCTGAACGCTCAGGACCAGTACCAGCGGATGCGCCGCTCCATCGGCTCGAAGCGCAACTACATCACGTCGGACCAGATCACCGAGATTACCGAGCTCTACCTGGACACCCTGTCCGCCGGCCCCGCCCAGCAGCCGGACGACCGGGTCCGTCTCGTCTCCACCCACGAACTGATGTACCAGCGCGTCACGATCGAACGACCGCTGCGGCTCCGGTACGAGCTGTCTGAGGAGGTCCTGACCCGGCTCGCTGAATCGCGCATGATGCAGAAGACCGGTGATCCCGCCGCCCTGGTGGCCGCCCTGCGTCCGCTGGTCGGCTCGAAGTGGGCGAGGGGCCAGGACGCCGTCACGGCGCTGCGCCGGGCGGTCGCCTCGGCCAGCGTGAACTGGCCGAGGGGGAAGGCCTTCGAGGCGGCAGTCCGCAAGGTCGTCGGCGTGCGCGACGGCGACGGAGAGCCGCAGCGGACCGGCGAGGCGTACGAGCCGGATCCCGAACTGCGAGAGTTCGTCCACCTGCCGCTGCAGGCGGATCCGAGCGACCACCTCCGACGCGAAGTGCTCCCGAGCGCTCCGGACGCCTGGATCGACGACAGCAGGACGCGGGTGGGCTGCGAGATCCCACCTGCGCTCTTCTACCGGCCGGAACTCGACAGCGACTTCGAACTGCTGCGCAACCTCGCCCAGTTGGAGACCACCCGGGTCAACCCGCCGCAGCGCGGCGAGGAGCAGCGAGACGGCGCCGACCGGCCCAAGCACCTGCGTGCCCAGGACCTCCACGAGGCGGACTCGGCCGTCGAGCTCCCCGACGCGCCGGAGGGTGGGGCGCCACTGACCTTGTGCGCGGGTGGGATGCTCGTCGGACGGCCGGGCAACTGGCGACTGCTGCCGCAGGGCTTCGGCGAGGCGGCGACCTCCCTCTTCGTGCTGCAGCCGCTGCGCGGCAGCGGCCAGGCGCTCTGCGAGTGGTTGAACTCCCGCAAGGACAACGGCCAGTACCCCAGCGCCCGCGATCTGCTGGACACGCATGTCCCCGTCGACTTGGTGACCGACAGCGAGGTGGAGAGCCTCTTGGAGACAGTGCAGGAGGGGCGGCGCGCACTGCGGACCACGATGTCGGGAATCCTGCCCAACGTCTTCGGCAGCGGCGAGCGGGACGTCCAGGGCGTTCGGAACGAGATTAGGTTTGCCGCCCACGAGGCTGGCCTGATCGGCGAACTCGTGCGGCCGCTGGACGACCCGATCTGGCGCGCCGAGTGGAGCTTTCCGCACCACGTCGCCGCGCTGTCCCGTCAGTACCGGGTCAGCACGCACCCGGCGGAACGGAAGGACGGACTGCTCAAGCTGGGCGAGGGCCTGGCCCGGGTGCTGGGCGTGCTGGCGCTCACCGAGCTCGCAGCGTCGAACGGCTTCTCCAGCAACCTGCGCAAGCAGTTCCGGACCGGTGCCACCTTCGGCACCTGGCTCTGGCTCCTCGACCGGCTGGAGGCCGAGGGCATCGTGCCACGCGTCCAACAGCTCGCGACCGTGCGCGACCGTGACGACGCACGCGCCCTGCTGGGCCACATCAAGGACTTCAGGAACACCTCGCACCACGCCCACGGTGTCCGCGCCAGTCACCAACTGGCAGAGGACGTCGAGCGGTTGGAACCGCACGTGGTGCGGGCGATCAGCGCGGTCAGCTGGCTCTCCGGGACACACTGGGACTGGGTAGAGCGGTGCGAGTACCTCGACGAGGGCTCGTACCGGATCGTCGGGCTCCGGCTGCGGGGCAGCCATCCGAGCTGGGAGCCGTTCGAGCGGTCGAGTACCCAGCCGCTGCGGCCCGACCGCATCTACGTGGGCAGCGTCCCGTACGGGGCTCCGGTCGATCTCTGGCCGTTCGCCGTCGTCAGCCTGTGCGACGAGTGCCGCACCCGGGAGCTCTTCCTGCTCAACCAGGTCCGAGACGACCAACTAACGCTCCGCAGCTTGGAGGAGCATTTGCTGGAAATCACGTACGGCGCACCCGAGTAGCGGCGGGCGAGACTGAGCGACCTGGCTCGGCTGCACCGGGTGCGGGACCGGAGCGATCGGGAGTACGCCGAGCCGCTGAGTGTGGAGGCGCTGGCCCGCGAGGTTAACACATCCGCAGGGCACCTGAGCCGTCAGTTCTGGCAGGCCTAGTAGTGCTTTGTTAGGTCAGCCTGTTGTGACTGGCCGGTGTCACCGTGTGATGGTTCGCTGCGGGTGTGCCCCCCGAACAGCTCGCGCATACCCGGCAGCGGCTGGAAGCGTTCGCCGCTGAGATCTTCACCCCCTTGGCCCGCCGCGATCAGCGGGCCAAGGGCCTGACCTACCTGCGCGGCCTGCTACTGGACGGCCGCCGCAAGTCGTTGAAGACCGGCCTGGGGCTGGACCATTTCGAGGGCCGGTCCTGGACCGGTTGGCACCGGCACGTCACGTTGGTGACCGCTGCGCATCTGTTCTGCACCAAACTGCGCTTGAGTTGCCCAAAAGCGACTGGGGCGGCCTGACGCTTTAAGCGGTCCTCCGGGAACTGCAGACGCTGCTGGCCACCTGGGAAGGCCGATGCCCGACCTGTCACCAGCGACCGCCCTAACCACCTAACAAAGCACTACTAGAGCGCTCCAATTCATCAAGTTGGAGCGCTTCTTTTTTAGGGAAACCAGGCAAGCGAAGCTAGAAGGGAGGCTCATCCGAAAACTGCCTTGCCTCCGGCCATACGGAACTCGGCAATGGCAGATTCGTCACAACAAAGAGGTTAAGTATATCCTCCCGATCCATGAACATGATCTGGCTCCGCTTTGAAGCATCCAGATGATTACCAAGCCAATTTCGCGCCGCCTTCGTGATCTCTCCGCCAGCAACAATGAAAGCGTGATCGACTAGAACACGCCTGCCAATCTCAGGGTCGAATATTTCATGGCCAAGCATCATCAACGCCTGATTATGAATTTCCGCGATATTAGCATTGCCAGACCTGCCCATCCCGGAGGAGTCAAGCTTCCCCTTCTTGGCCTGGATCCCAAAATAGAGAACATGCTGAGTAGGTAGAACGTACTTCATCCACACGTCCTTCCCATACTCAAGCGCCTTGTCCCTGTGGCCGGCCGCCGTGATGCGATGGAACCCCAGTTGCCGAAAGAGCGGGAGGAGGACCTCCTCGATCAACGCATCCTCGGATGCAGCCTCAAGGTATGCGAGCAATTGGTCGCGTCGCTTGATCTCCGCCTCCGAAAAAGGGCGATGCGGACTGGGAGGCGGCGCAGCAATGGAGTTTGTTGCGACGTGACGCAGATAGCACTGCTTGTCTTCGCCGTAGAATGCTTGAAATCCTTCACGCTGAAGCGCAGCGTTCAGGAGAGCCAGAGCCCCAGGACGGTGCGCCTCTTCGTTTGTAGCGTCTTCTTGATCCATAAGCCTGCGAATTACGCGCAGGAAGGTTTCAGGCAAGGCATTTACGCTTGAGCGCGGCTCAGCAAGTATCTCGGCAAGAACATCAGACACCCACCACTTACGCGTTGACCCGTCATGCCGATATTCCGTGTCGATATCCTGGAAAAACTCGGTCAGATAGAAGCTGCTCCGGTAAACGAAGAACTGCTCTGCATCAGGAGCGTTTCCGCAGATCATGTCCGCTATCTGCCCGATAGTCTTTTTCCTGAACTCCACGACAACCCCTTTGCATCAGGCGGCACACGAACACCTAGAGCACACATCAAGATCAAGGCCGAGGTCCACCCCTTGCGTCCCAGTCAGCTCCAGACGCCGTGGTCAAGATAGCTGAGAGGTCCGACAGATTGAGATCGCGAACCAGCGAAGCTGAGAGACCACAACCTCAGCACTCAGGATGGGAACGTTGCTGTCACTGAAGATCAAAAAAGCCCCGAACGATAATCGCTCGGGGCGTTTGTGCTGCTCAGTTGCTGTGGTCAGGGGCGGGGTCGAACCGCCGACCTTCCGCTTTTCAGGCGGAGCAATCACCCTGCTCGCCTGAACGAGGCCGCGGTCAGACGGGTGCAGACGGTGGCGCAGACGCGTCTGGATGTGGGGACGTTGCTGTCAGCGCTGCTGTCACCTCAACCACGGTCACCCGATGGCAAGGCCCGACGTAGGAGGGCCTTGCCGGCGATCGCCCCAGCCCTTATGGCGGGCGCCGAAGTGTGCGATCGTCACGGCCTCAGCCACCACGCTGTCTCTGATCCGTAGTCTGATCACGGCCATCCACCGGCGTCCGCCTCATCCCGCCGCCCTGGTCGACGGCCACTCGCACAGCCCGCCAGTCCACACATATCCACGTCCGTGCGGGCCCGTTGTTAGCAACCGTGTTACTGAGCCTGAAAGGCTGAAGTTACAGCGGTTCGAGGAGCAGGCCGGTCTGGGCGATGAAGCCGTCGAGCAGCGCAGGACGGTACTGCATCCGT